>JACPOH010000194.1 GCA_016185075.1 Aquabacterium sp.
ATGGGCCTGACATTCACGCCCCTCCCTTTGCCGGATAATGCTGACTTGACACAACTGCCCTGGCCCGAAAGCGCCTCCGACGTCATCGTGACCGAAAAAGACGCGGTGAAACTGGATCCTGATCGCGTTGCCCGCGAGCGCCCCGGATGCCGAGTATGGGTCGCGGGTCTAGACTTCCATCCCTCGGCTTCTTTCTGGCGCGAGTTTGACGCCGCATTGAAAAAGCTTCCCCATCGCCATTGAACTGGCTGAAGAAAACGCTATGGACACTCGACTCATTGAACTGCTGGTCTGCCCTGTTTGCAAAGGGCCTCTGCAGCGCCTTCCCCAGGGGCAGCATCTGATCTGTCATGCCGATCGTCTGGGCTTCCCCATCCGCGATGGCATTCCCGTGATGCTCGAGAACGAGGCCGTTCCACTTGACGACAACGACGTCCCCGTCACGCCAGCGCCGCCGGCACCCATGGGAGCCTGAGCATGGGCTTCACCGTCCTGATTCCCGCTCGGCTCGCGTCCACGCGCCTGCCCGACAAGCCGCTGGCTGATATCGCGGGGCTGCCCATGGTCGTTCGCGTGGCGCAACGTGCGATGCAAAGCACCGCCAGCCAGGTCGTGGTGGCCACCGATGACGCCCGCATCCAACAGGCCTGTGAACAGCACCAGGTGCGCTGCGTGATGACGCGCGCGGATCACCCGACAGGCAGCGACCGGCTGGCAGAAGCGTGCGGCTTGCTGGGGCTGGACGGTGACGATGCGGTCGTCAACGTGCAAGGTGACGAGCCCTTGATCGACCCCGCTTTGATCGACGCCTGCGCAGCGCAATTGGCTCAACGCCCGGATTGCGTGGTCAGCACCGCAGCGCATCCGATCGAAAGCGACGCCCACTTCACCAACCCGAACGTGGTCAAGGTGGTGCTGGATGCACAAGGTCGGGCCTTGTACTTTTCACGTGCCCCCATTCCCTGGTGGCGTGATGCACCACAGGTGGGCCAAGCCGCGAGCGGTGACGCACGGCCGCTGCGCCACATCGGCATCTACGGATACCGGGCTGGCTTTCTGCGCAAGTTTCCCCAACTGCCGCCCAGCCCTCTGGAAGCGGTGGAGTCACTGGAGCAATTGCGGGTTCTGTGGCACGGTGAGCGCATCGCCGTGCACGTGACACCTCAAGCGCCCGGCGCGGGCGTGGACACCCCCGAGGACCTGGAGCGGGTGCGGTCCCTGTTCGCTTGAAGCCATCAGGTATGCGAATTGCTGGCGGCATCAGGGCCGCATGCGGTGAATCCCCCGCCAGGAGGTGGGGTACGCATGCTATCCTCCCGCCCTTGGAAGACTGATGGCCATTGGCTATCGGTGGGACTGGACACCGAGGAGATACATGAGACTCATCCTGTTGGGCGCACCCGGCGCCGGTAAAGGCACGCAAGCGGCGTTCCTGTGCCAGAAGTTTGGCATCCCCCAGATCTCGACCGGCGACATGCTGCGTGCAGCCGTCAAGGCGGGCACCGAACTGGGCCTGGCTGCCAAGAAGATCATGGATGCTGGTGGCCTGGTCAGCGACGAGATCATCATCGGTCTGGTCAAGGATCGCATCACCCATGCCGATTGTGCCAACGGGTTCCTGTTCGACGGTTTTCCCCGCACCATTCCACAGGCCGAGGCCATGAAA
>JACPOH010000195.1 GCA_016185075.1 Aquabacterium sp.
GCTTGACTTCTGGGTTGAACAGCGACTTACGGGGTTTGAGTTCGGTCATGGGGCTGATATGAACGGGTAACCCGCAGAGGATACACCCGGAAAGCATCGAAATCCGCAAACAACAAGGGCGGTGCAGTTTCCCACACCGCCCGAAGCGAAGGCAGCCTCAACTGCGCAGGCTCAGAGCGGCCACCAAGCCAGAGACCTGCTTAGTTCTTGGACTGGTCAACCAGCTTGTTCTTCTTGATCCACGGCATCATGTCGCGCAGCTGACCACCGACCGTTTCGATCTGGTGAACCGCATTCAGGCGACGACGAGCGGTCATCGAAGGATAGTTGGTACGACCTTCGAGGATGAACATCTTGGCGTATTCGCCAGTCTGGATGCGCTTCAGGGCATTGCGCATGGCAACGCGCGACTGCTCGTTGATGACTTCCGGACCGGTCACGTACTCGCCGTATTCGGCGTTGTTCGAGATCGAGTAGTTCATGTTGGCGATGCCGCCTTCGTACATCAGGTCGACGATCAGCTTCAGCTCGTGCAGGCACTCGAAGTAGGCCATTTCAGGCGCGTAGCCAGCTTCCACCAGGGTCTCGAAGCCCATCTTCACCAGCTCGACAGCGCCACCGCACAGCACGGCTTGTTCGCCGAACAGGTCGGTTTCGGTTTCTTCGCGGAAGTTGGTTTCGATCACGCCGCCCTTGGTGCCGCCGTTGGCAGCAGCGTAGGACAGGGCGATGTCACGGGCCTTGCCGGAGTTGTCCTGGTACACAGCGATCAGGGAAGGCACGCCGCCGCCCTTGAGGTACTCGGAACGCACGGTGTGGCCAGGGCCCTTGGGGGCGACCATGATCACGTCCAGGTCAGCACGGGGCACGACCTGGTTGTAGTGCACGTTGAAGCCGTGAGCGAAGGCCAGGGTGGCGCCTTGCTTGATGTTGGGCTCGACGTTGTTCTTGTACACCTCGGGGATGTTCTCGTCAGGCAGCAGGATCATGACGACGTCAGCGCCCTTGACGGCTTCGTTGACCTCGGCCACCTTGATGCCAGCGGCTTCAACCTTGTTCCAGGAAGCACCGCCCTTGCGCAGACCAACGGTCACGTTCACGCCCGAGTCACGCAGGTTCTGAGCGTGAGCGTGGCCTTGCGAGCCGTAGCCCACGATGGTGACGTTCTTGCCCTTGATCAGGCTCAGATCGGCGTCCTTGTCGTAATAGACCTTCATGTTTGTATCTCCGTCGGAAAAACTGTGGAATGCCCGAACGAGTCAGGCAAGGGATTCAGGAATAGCGGGAAGAGAAAAGAGACTGCGGTGAGTCAGACGCGCAAAATGCGCTCGCCGCGCCCGATCACGCTGGTCCCGATGCGCACGGTTTCAAGGATGGCGGCGCGGTCGATGGCTTCAATGAAGGCATCGAGCTTGGCAGCGTCGCCAGTCAATTCGATGGTGTAGGTCTTGTCTGTCACGTCGATGATGCGGCCGCGGAAGATGTCGGCCATGCGCTTCATCTCTTCGCGCTCCTTGCCCACGGCACGCACCTTGATGAGCATCAGCTCACGCTCGGTATAAGGGCCTTCGGACAGGTCGACGACCTTGACGACTTCGATCAGGCGGTTGAGGTGCTTGGTGATCTGTTCGATCACGTCATCCGAACCGGTGGTCACGATGGTCATGCGCGACAGCGAGGGGTCTTCGGTTGTGGCAACCGTCAGGCTCTCGATGTTGTAGCCGCGTGCGGAGAACAGGCCCACCACGCGCGACAGCGCGCCAGCTTCGTTCTCGACCAGAAGGGCAATGATGTGTTTCATGAGGATCGTCCTTGCGGGCTCTTCAACCAGTGGGCGGTAACCCCCAGGCCTTGGCCACGTAGTGCGATGGGTATCGGTTTTTGCGTTGACCCCGGCGGGGGCGTTCAAGGTCGTCAATCAGGCACCGGCAAGCGCCTGACTGCACCCTGCCCGCCACGAGCCGGGCTTGGATGGTTTACAGGTCTTCGGAACCCAGCAGCATCTCGGAAATGCCCTTGCCAGCCTGAACCATCGGCCAGACGTTTTCCGTCGGGTCGGTGCGGATGTCCAGGAACACGGTGCGGTCCTTGAGCTTGATGGCTTCACGCAGCGCGCCTTCGACGTCTTCAGGGCGCTCGATCAGCAGGCCCACGTGGCCATAGGCCTCGGCCAGCTTCACGAAGTTGGGCAGCGCGTCCATGTAGCTGTGCGAGTAGCGGCCGCCGTAATCCAGCTGCTGCCACTGGCGCACCATGCCCAGGTAGCGGTTGTTGAGCGACAGCACCTTGACGGGCGTGTTGTACTGCAGGCAGGTCGACAGTTCCTGGATGCACATCTGGATCGAGCCTTCGCCCGTGATGCAGAAGACATCGGCGTCCGGCTTGGCCAGCTTGATGCCCATGGCATAAGGCAGGCCCACGCCCATGGTGCCCAGGCCACCGGAGTTGATCCAGCGACGGGGCTCTTCAAACTTGCTGTACTGCGCGGCGAACATCTGGTGCTGACCAACGTCCGACGTGATGTAGTAGTCGGTGCCCGCCGTCAGCTCGGCCAGTTTCTCGACCACGGACTGGGGCTTGATCACCTCGGTCGAAGTCTTGTACTTCAGGCACTCGCGCTTCTTCCACTCGTTGACCTGGTTCCACCAGCTGGCCAGCGCATTCTGGTCAGGCTTGATCGGCGACTCCTTGATCTGGGCGATCATTTCCAGCAGCACGTCCTTCACATCGCCCACGATGGGGATGTCGACCTTGACGCGCTTGGAGATCGACGAGGGGTCGATGTCGATGTGGATGATCTTGCGCTCGACCTTGGCAAAGTGCTTGGGGTTGCCGATCACGCGATCGTCAAAGCGGGCGCCGATGGCGATGACCACGTCGGCGTTCTGCATGGTCATGTTGGCTTCGTACGTGCCGTGCATGCCCAGCATGCCCAGGAAGGTCTTGTCAGACGCCGGGATGGCGCCCAGACCCATCAGGGTGCTGGTGCTGGGGTAGCCCAGCATGTTGACCAGTTCGCGGGCGCTTGGCGCTCAGCAGCAATTGCACGGCCTTGCGGATCTGGCCGCCGTGGCCCTTGCGCACCGGGTTGTACGAGCGCATTTCCACGGTCTCGGGATAGTGGAAGGCCGTGGTCTTGAGCGAGACGTCCTTGGGCACGTCCACCACCACGGGGCCAGGACGGCCGGTGCGGGCGATGTGGAAGGCCTTCTTCATGGTCGCAGCCAGATCGGCCACGTCCTTGACGAGGAACTTGTGTTTGACGATGGGGCGGGTGATACCGACGGTGTCGCACTCCTGGAAGGCATCCAGGCCGATCGCAGGCGTGGGCACCTGACCGGTGATGATCACCATCGGGATCGAATCCATGTAGGCCGTGGCGATGCCGGTGATGGCGTTCGTCACGCCAGGGCCGGAGGTCACCAGGGCCACGCCGACGTCGCCCGTGGCGCGCGCATAGCCGTCAGCAGCGTGGACGGCAGCCTGTTCGTGGCGCACGAGCACGTGCTCGATGGTGTCCTGCTTGTACAGGGCGTCGTAGATGTAGAGAACCGCACCACCGGGGTAGCCCCACATGTACTTGACGCCTTCAGCCTGAAGGCAGCGCACGAGGATGTCGGACCCGTTGAGGATCTCGCCGGAGGGGGATTGGGCGTGGGCGTCGGCCGTGCCGGCGCGCTTGATGTCCGCAGGAGACATGTCCATGATTGAAAGAACCTTTCCGAATTTCTCTAACGAAAAACGATCGGTGCCCCTCTACATCGCCACAGCCTTTTGTGAGGTCTGCGACAACAGCACTGCGACAACGGATTGCCAGCGTGCTCGCCCTTGTGAGGCGGATTTGGAGCCTGCGCGGCCTGCCACTGGGGCCTACTTAAGGGTCGGGCTTCCCAGATTCAGGCCAGATCGAGATGGCGCAAAGACGAACATTATCGCATCCCTTCGCGTCAATTCAAGCAGACCCTGAGACGTAAAACCGCACATTCGCCTGGCAATGCCATAATCCGCCCGCGAAATGGCTCGCCCATCGGCTCATCCGGTCTTGACTCCCCTGCCCAGTCCCTCCTACGAAGAAGAGCTCAACGAGTTCCTGAAAAGCGTTGAGCGACGCGCTTTCAAGCGCACGGTCTATGCCGTGCGCGACGAAGAGGCCGCCCTGGACATCGTGCAGGACGCCATGATCCGCCTGACCCAAAGTTATGCCGACCGCCCCTCGAACGAGTGGCCCATGCTGTTCCAGCGCATCCTGTCCAACGCCACGCTGGACTGGTTCCGCCGCCAGAAAGTTCGCAATGCGGTATTCATGAACATTGGCGACCTGGAGGCAGCGGTCGATGACGACGACAGCGGTGACTTCAATCTGCTGGAATCGCTCAGATCTGACGACGGCGGCACGGAAGGTGCTGATGATTCCGCGGCAAGAACCGAAATACTGGCTCAGATCGAAGACGAAATCGGCAAGTTGCCGGCGCGTCAACGGGAAGCGTTCCTGCTGCGTTACTGGGAGGAACTGGATGTTGCAGAAACCGCAGCAGCCATGGGTTGCTCGGAGGGCAGTGTGAAGACGCACTGCTCGCGCGCGGTCCAGTCCCTTGCCAAAGCCCTTCAATCTCGCGGAATTACATTGTGAAAACCCGGCCCCCAACCCCGCTGACGCCAGCGCAACGCGAAGCCCTTGAGGCCCGCTTTGCGCTGCGTTTGAGCGCGCGCCTGGAAGAGGGTGCGCAATCTGTTCCACACGACATTTCCGAGCGGCTGCGCGTCGCACGAGAGCGAGCCGTTCGCGCCGGTCGCGAAGCCCATGTCGCGGCCACCGCGCCGGTCATGGCGCCCGCAACAACGGTCAACGTCAGTGTCGCCGGCCTGAGCACGGCCGGTGCAGGTGGCATGCGCGTCGGCCCGGGCTGGAGCGAAAGCCGCTATGCCCGCTCCAACGACCATGGCCGCCGGCTGGATGACAGCCCGCCCTCTTGGGGCTGGCGCCTGGCGTCCACGCTGCCCGTGATCGCCCTGGTGGCCGGGCTGTGGGGCATCCATCAGTACTACAAGCACGAGCAGGTGCAGGCCGCCACGGATGTGGACATGGCCCTTCTGACGGACGACCTGCCGCCCAACGCCTATGCGGATCCTGGTTTCGCCGAGTTCCTGCGCACCGACACGGGGCCGACCGTTCGCCCGATCGACGAAGCCGCGCCCGAAGCCGCCGGCGACCTGACGACCACCGACACCGCACCGGCCACCAACACGCCCTGAGCCTTCGCCCATGATGCTGAACCCCACCCTGCTCCGCACCTTGCCTGTGGCCTTGATGGCTGCCGGCATGTTGTGGCTGGCGCACGGCCCGGCTAAGGCCGATGGGGTGGCGCGCAAGGCCCATGCAGGCACGGCGGTCGATGTCGGGGCTCCAGCCGATTGGCGCGCGCTGACACCCACCCAGAAAAAGGCATTGATGCCCCTGGAGCGCCACTGGACATCCATGGACGACACGGGGCGGGACAAGTGGCTCAATGTGGCCAACCGGTTCGACAAGCTGTCTCCGGCCGAGCAGCAACGTGTGCAAGAACGCATGAGCCAATGGGCCAAGCTGCCGGCGCAAGAGCGGGGTGAGGCTCGCCTGCGCTTCCAGCAGACCCGCCAGCTCACAGCCGACGAGCGCCAGCAGAAGTGGGCCGCCTACCAGGCCTTGCCAGCCGCAGATCGCGAGGATCTGGTTCGCCAGGCCAGACGCAAGGCCCAGCCCGTGTTCCTGGCTGACAACATGATGGGCCCGCGCGAGCAAAAGCAGGCATACGCCAACAAGCGCAACCCTGGCCAGACGGGCTCTGACAAGAAGTCCAACGTGGTGCCCAACGCCTTGAACGCCACGGCGCCGACCCCGACTGTGGTTCGTCCGACCATGGTCAAGGCCGGCCCTGGCGCCACCACCAACCTGGTGACGCAGCACCCCACCCCCCCCCTGCACCAGCAAACCGGCCTGCCCAAGATCGCAGCCACCAAGGGGTTCGTGGACCCCGTCACCCTGCTGCCCAAGAAAGGCGCTCAGAGCGCCGCCATGGCCTCTTTGCCGACTGCAGCCATCGCAGATCAAGCGCAACCGCGCTGATACCCCTCGGCCAGGGACACCAAGCTGGTGTATCGTTCGGCCCTCACCGATTGCCTCCCCCTTCTCATGACGGCTCCCCCCGTTCCGACGCCTTTCGGGCTGAGCGCCGCTGCCTGCCGCGAGCGCGCCCAAGGCCCCGCCCCCTCCTTGAAGCGCCGCATGGCCGCTTTTGTGTACGAAGGCGTGCTGCTCTTCGGCCTGTTCATGGTCGTGGGCTTCGTCTATTCCTTCGCCACAAACCAGCGTCACGGCCTGCATGGGCGAGAAGGCATGATGGCCACCCAGTTTCTGGCCCTGTCCGCCTACTTTCTGTGGTTCTGGACCCATGGTGGCCAGACGCTCGCCTTGAATACCTGGCACATCCGTGTGGTCACAAGCGAAGGCGGGCCCGTCCCGCTCCAGCAGGCCCTGCGACGCTATCTGGCCTCATGGCTCTGGTTCATGCCCGCCTGGGCCGGCTCGTGGCTGGCGGGTTGGCATCAGTCGAAGTTGCTGTACGGCGCCATGGGCGTCTGGATCCTGATTTACATGGCACTGTCATGGCTATTGCCACAGCAGCAGTTTCTGCACGACCTTGTCTGCAAGACTCGCCTGATCGACACCCGCCCCTGATCAACTGAACATTTGCCCGAAAAGCCCGCCATGTCTCTGTCCTTGTGTGTCTACTGTGGCTCTCGCAACGGCCTGGATGCGGCCCATCTGGCCGCAGCGCGTGAGGTCGGGCGCCAGATTGGCGCGCGTGGCTGGCGACTCGTGTATGGCGGGGGCAGCACCGGCCTGATGGGTGCGGTGGCTGACGCCGCGCTGGCCGAGAATGCGCAGGTCATCGGTGTGATCCCGCACCGCCTGATCGAAAAGGAACTGGGGCACGGTGGCGTGACCGAATTGCAGGTCGTCGACAGCATGCATGAGCGCAAGCACAAGATGGCCATGCAATCGGATGCCTTCATTGCCCTGCCAGGCGGCATCGGCACCATGGAAGAGATCTTCGAGGTCTGGACCTGGCGGCAGCTGGGCTACCACCGCAAGGCGCTTGGCCTGCTCAATGTGGCGGGCTATTACGACGAGCTTTTGCGCTTCATCGACCGTAGCCGGGACAGCGGCTTCCTGTGGCCGGATGTGCAGGAATTGCTGCTGGTCGACACGGACATCACGTCTCTGCTCGACCGCATTGAAGACGAATTCGCCCGCCTGAAAGCACAAACGCCGCCGGACCTGGTTCAACCCGGCCCGGGCGGCGTCGCACAAGAGATTTGACCCACCCGCGCCGCGCTGTCTTAGCCAGCGAACACCGCAAATCCGACTTTGCCGGGCTGCTGGTGTTGCCCCCTTGAGGGGGCTGAGCATGGACTTGGACAGATCTGTCCTAGCCTTGCGAGGGTCCTCCCGGAACGGGAGGGCGCGGGCTGCAAGTCCGCGAAGCGCGTAGGGGTGGAATCAGACCGCCGCTTCGTCGGTTTCGCCGGTGCGGATACGCACCACTTGCTCGACCGGTGTCACGAAGATCTTGCCGTCACCAATCTTGCCGGTCTTGGCGGCCTTGATGATGGCCTCGATGCAACGCTCGACGTCGTCGGTCTTCACCACCACTTCAATCTTGACCTTGGGCAGGAAGTCCACCACGTACTCGGCACCGCGGTACAGTTCCGTGTGCCCCTTCTGACGGCCAAAACCCTTCACTTCGGTGACCGTCAGGCCGGTGACGCCCACTTCGGCCAGGGCTTCGCGGACTTCTTCCAGCTTGAAAGGTTTGATGACGGCGGTGATCTGTTTCATGGCGGGAACTCCGAAATAAAGTCAGCGAATAAATGGGCGATGCTGCATCGCATTACAGCTATTTAAGCACGTCTGAGGGCCGTTCGGCGCACGCTGATCGCCGGAAAAGCGCGCTGCTTGATCTCAGGCGCGGAATCGCGAGGTGATGGGGTAACGCCAGTCCCGGCCAAACGCCCGGTGGGTGATGCGGATACCGACTGGCGCCTGCCTGCGCTTGTACTCGTTGATCTTGATCAGGCGGGTCACCTTGTCCACATCGGCACGGTCATAGCCGGCGGCGATGATCTCGTCGATGGATTGGTCCAGCTCCATGTAGCGCTCCAGGATGGCGTCCAGCACATCGTATTCGGGCAGGCTGTCCTGGTCCTTCTGATCGGGCCGCAACTCGGCTGACGGTGGGCGCGTGATGATGCGCTCGGGGATCGGCTCCACATGCCCGGCTTCCAGCGCTTGTGCATTGCGCCAGCGCGACAGGCGGTAAACCAGCGTCTTGGCCAGGTCCTTGATGACGGCAAAACCGCCAGCCATGTCGCCATACAACGTGCAGTAGCCCGTGGCCATCTCGCTCTTGTTGCCTGTGGTGAGCACGATGGCGCCGGTCTTGTTGGACAAGGCCATCAACAAGGTCCCCCGGATGCGTGCCTGGATGTTTTCCTCCGTGGTGTCTTCCGCCCTGCCGACAAACAGCGGCGCAAGCGACTGTTTGAAGTCCTCGAACATCGGGGCAATGGCGATTTCGTCGTGCTGGACACCCAGCCGGTCGGCCATGTCACGCGCATCGATCCACGAAATATCGGCCGTGTACGGCGACGGCATCATCACGGTGCGGACCTTGTCCGCCCCCAAGGCATCGACAGCAATGGCCAGCACCAGTGCCGAGTCGATGCCGCCTGACAGGCCGATGATGGCGCCGGGGAAACCGTTCTTGCCAACGTAATCGCGCACCCCGCACACCAGGGCCGCCCAGATCTCGGCCTCCGGCGACAAGGCTGGCGCCAGGTCGCCCTGGACATCGCCACCGGGCTGAAGGCTCACCAGCAAGGTGGCCACCTCGAAGCTGGGGGCCCGCGCCGCCACGCGGCCCTTGGCATCCACCGCGAAGGAGGCGCCGTCGAACACCACCTCATCCTGCCCACCGACCATGTGGGCGTACACCAGCGGCAAGCCCAGGGCCAGGGCACGGTCACCCATACGGCCTTCACGCTCGGCGCGCTTGCCTGCATGGAAAGGCGACGCATTGAGCACCACCAGCGCCTGCGCACCTTGCGCCATGGCCGATTGTGCCGGCTCGTCGAACCAGGCGTCTTCGCAAACCAGCAGGCCCACGCGCCAGCCCAGCACGTCCACCACCACCGGGCCCAGCCCCGCTTCCCGACCGCTGACGAAGTAGCGACGCTCGTCGAAGACCTGGTAATTGGGCAGTTCCCGCTTGGCGTAACTGGCCACAAGCTGCCCACCACGGATCAGGCTGGCGGCATTCAAGTGACGAGGCACAGACCATGAGCGGGTGCGGACGTCATCGCCGGGGCCGGTTCGAGGGTGGCCCAGCACCAGGTGCAGGTCAGGCAGATCAGCCAGGCTCTGCGCGATGTGACGCACCATGTCGTCGCACGCATCCATGAAGGCTGGGCGCAGCAACAGGTCTTCCGGCGGATAGCCGCACAGGGCCATTTCAGGCGTCACCACCAGACGCGCGCCCTTCGCGTAGGCTTGGCGGCTGGCGTCGATGATGGCCTGGGCATTGCCCTTGAGGTCACCCACGACGGGGTTGAATTGCAACAAAGCCACTTGCAGCGCTTGAGCGGGCGTGGCGGCAGACGACACAGCGTTCATGGACAGATTCGATTCAGTAGGTGCGCCAGCCAAGGGCAGCGCGCAAGCCAGCATGGTACCGGGCCTGACGGCGCATTGGCACGATGACCTGGCAGAGATACCCGAGCGAGCATGGGATGAACTCGTGGCGCAGGTGGATGGTGGCACGCCATTCCTGCGCATGGCGCTGCTGCGGGCCATGGTGGACAGCGGCAGTGCCTGCGCCCACACGGGCTGGCAGCCCCTTTTCCTGACCTTGCGCGACCCGCAGGGGCGCATCGTCGGTGCCTGCCCCTTGTTCCTCAAGCGGCACTCGTATGGCGAGTACGTGTTCGACTGGGCCTGGGCCGATGCACACGCAGGCGGACTGGGCATTTTTCGAGCGCTGTTATGCCCAGACCTACCACGAGCGCGGGCAGCAACCGTATTTCACGCCCGGTTTCTGGGAGGAAGCCGCCAAGGCCCTTCCCGATTGCTGGGTGCTGTTTGTCGCCAGCCAGCACGGCCAGCGCATCGCGGCGGCCTTGCTCGCGATCGACCCGGTTCACCTGGTGGCTTATGGGCGTTACTGGGGCGCTCTGGCCGAGGTGTCCTGCCTGCACTTCGAAGCCTGCTACTACCAGCCGATTGCGTGGTGCATCGACCACGGCCTGCGCCGTTTTGAAGGGGGCGCTCAAGGCGAGCACAAGCTGACGCGCGGCCTGCTGCCCGTTCACACCTGGTCCGTTCACTGGCTTGAACACGAGGGCTTGCGCCAGGCGGTGGCCGATTTTCTGGAGAGGGAGACGCTGGGCATCGGTCAATACAAAACGGAATTAGACGAACGAAGCCCATTCAAACCCGGGGACCAACCGCCCTGAGGAGGTGCGACACTGACCGGTGCAATGCACCACGTCAATAATCAGGGCAACAGATGTCGGTCTTTCAACACCATGCTTCGGCCGTTTCTCCCCCCGCCATATTGGACATAGAGGCCTCCGGCTTTGGCCTGGGCAGCTACCCCATTGAAGTCGGATTCGTGCAACCGTGTGGTCAGGCATGGTGCAGCCTGGTCAAGCCACTGGACGACTGGCAGCACTGGGATCCCAACGCCGCCGCCGTTCACCACATCACGCGGGATCAGTTGTTGCAGCGCGGGCGCAGCCCCAGCGAAATCGCCGATGTGCTCAACGACCGCCTGCGCGGCATGGTGGTCTACACCGATGCCTGGGCGCACGACTACACCTGGCTCAATCGGCTGTACGAAGCCGCAGGCCGCAGCCCCAGCTTCAAGCTGGAGAGCCTGCGCAGCCTCCTGTCCGACAGCGATGCAGCTCGCTGGCACGATGTGAAACGCCGTGTGGCCCAAACCGCCGGGCTGGTTCGCCACCGCGCCAGCGCCGACGCGCGCCTGCTTCAGCAGACCTGGCTGGCCCTGCGCGAGAACGAAGGCCGCGCCGCAGCTTGAATCGCCCTTGAGCGATCAATAGTGGTTGGTGCGCTGAGCGGCCTCTTGCTGCCGCATGCGTTCGCACTCGGCGTGGCCGGCGTACTCCGGCCTGGCGCAATGCCGCTTCATGCAGATCGCCAGCAAGATGAAGGACTTGCCTGCGCAGGCTTTGCGCGGGTTCTTCGGCTCATCCGATTCGGCATCCCGGTCATCATCCTTGCGGGCCACCACCTTTTCCTGGCGAGGCTGCCGGCGCGGTTTGGCCGCACTGGCGCTTTCAGCGGGCACGGCCGGCTTCACCTGTCCCGCGTCCGCGAGTTGAGCCTCGGCAGGCCGGCCCTTGCTGGCCGGCTGCGACAGCGCGGTGGGCGCCAGCTCAGGCGGGTGTGGGGCCGGTGCCTTGTGACCGGTTCTCTGCAACCACCAGATGGCAAACACCCCCAGCAGCAGCAAGGCGGCAAGCGCCCACTTCATGCCGCCAAGCAAGCTGCCATGCCCACGCCCCTCGGCACCACCGGGCGCCAGGTCATCACGAGGCGCGAAAGGAACCGGTGGTGCGGGTGGTGGGGGTGGTGCCAGCGGCACGGTGGCCGGCAAGATCTCCGTTGACCGGCGGGCAGCGGGCCATGCAGGCGGGGCGTGCAGTGTGCCCGCCGCCGGGATCGTGGTCATGTAGGCTTGCGCCTCAACCGCCTTGTGCCCTGGCGAGGCCTCGTGCCCCTCCTGGCGCACGAGCACGGTTTGGGGCTCCCATCCGGAGGCTGGCGCAACCTGCCCGGCCTCGGCAGGGGCGCTGACAATGCCCGACAAGGCCTCACGCCAGGCCGCGATGGAATCCGGACGATCCTGTGGACGAACAGCCAGCGCGTGGTCGATGGCGTTGACAAAAGGTTCGCTGAGATGGCAATCGAAGCCACTGGCCAGGCCAGCACTCAGTTGCTTCAATGTGGGCAACTCATCCTGAACGGCACGCGCGGTGGCCGGCATGGGGGGGCGACCCGTGATGCAAAAATGCACCACAGCCGCCAGTGCATACAGATCCGTCCAGGGGCCCTGGCGTATTTGCACCGTCTCGGCGTACTGCTCGATGGGTGCGAAACTGGGTTTGACGATGGCCGTGAGCGCCTGCGAGTGATCACCGATGACCTTGCGGGCTGCACCCAGATCCAGCAAGACGGGCCGCCCTCTGCCCGGGCCCTGTTCGTCGTCAAGCAGCAGGATGTTGTCCGGCGCAATGTCGCGGTGAAAGACGTTTTCCTTGTGCAGGCACTCCAGCGCACCCAGCAAAGGCATGATGAGCCGACGCAACCACACCTCGTCAGGCGGGCCGCTCATGGCACGGCGAACCTGCAGCAGTGTCTGGCCCTGGTAGTAAGGCATCACCATGTAAGCGGTGCCATGGGCCTCCCAGAAGCGGTAGACCTTCACCAACGAGGGATGATCGAATCGGGCCAGCAGGCGCGCCTCGTTGATGAAGGACCGCAAACCCAGCGTGAAGGTCTCCTGGCCCGAGGCGGAACGCACCACGATGTCGAGATCCGGCCCGCGCGACACCAGTGAGGCGGGCATGTATTCCTTGATGGCCACCTGGCGCTGCAAGGCATGGTCCATGGCCAGATAGACGATGCCGAACCCTCCGACGCCCAGGATCTTCTGGATTTCGAACTCGCCAAGTCGGGTACCCGCAGGTAGTGCGTCGTGCTCTGAGATGGTCGCCATGGAACGGGTCATGTGGCCACCCGTTAAACCGGCAGCCCTCTCAACACATGGTGTCGTTGATGCAGTGCTGGCAGCTTAACGCAGGCCGGGGGTGTCCCCTATCAGAAATCACCCCTCAAGCTCTGATCAGAACTTCCGAAAACCCGGCAGCTGTTATTTATTTGCAGTCGGGGTGTCCATGTCTTCGCTCATCCATTCGATGATCATGGGGACGCCCACCATCCACCGTCGCCCCTCAGTGGCAGCCCAGGTGCTGTCTACTGCTGGTCTGGCCATCGGTCTTGCGTTGTCGTCCTCGCCGCATTCTTCCGCCCAATGGCCGGGCGTGCTCCTTGCCGGAACCGCTGGCCTGGCCATGTGGCTGGGGCACCGACGAATGCACAAGTCGCTGCAAAAAACCCTGCAGACAGAGCGTCTGTGGCAGGCCGTGGCGACAGGCTGCGAAGTCGGCATCGTGATGTTGCAACCAAGGCGCGACCCGTTTGGCCGCTTCCTGGGTTACCAGATTGCCGAGGCCAA
>JACPOH010000199.1 GCA_016185075.1 Aquabacterium sp.
GCCTCACCGCATAACCTGCTGGAAGCCATGATCGTGGCCGCAGATGAGCCGGACAGCGGCATGAGCGACGACGACGTCATGGGCAATGTGTTCACCATGCTGCTGGCCGGTGAGGACACCACAGCCACCAGCTTGTCATGGATGCTTTACCTGATGAGCCGTCACCCGGAGACCCTGCAGCGTGCGCGCCAGGAGGTCGAGCAGCATCTGGGCGATCTGCAGACCTGGACGGCCGATGACCTGGGCAAGCTCGACTACCTCGAAGCGTGCATCCACGAAAGCATGCGCCTCAAGCCGGTGGGGCCTTTCAATGTGGTGCAGGCCCTCAAGGACACGGTGGTGGGCGATGTGCAGATACGCGCGGGGACATCGGTCTTGCTGGTGATGCGGCATGACACGCTGGATGAGGCCACCTTCGTGCAGGCCGACCGCTTCATGCCGGAGCGCTGGCTGGACGAAGCGACGCACCTGGCGCCGCATCACGCCAAGCGCGTGTCCATGCCTTTTGGCGCCGGGCCTCGCATCTGCCCAGGCCGCTATCTGGCCTTGCTGGAGATCAAGCTGGTCGCGGCCATGCTGCTGCAGCGTTTTGACATCGTGGGCGTCGACACGCCCGATGGCCAGGAGGCCGAGGAACACATGGCCCTGACCATGGTGCCCGTCGGCCTGAAGATGCGCCTGCAACTCAGAGCATGACCTGGGTACCCAGCTCCACCACCTGGTTGGCCGGCAAGCTGTAGTACGTGGCGGCACCCTCGGCTTGCCGTGTCATCCAGCTGTAGAGCGCGCAACGCCAGGCGGGCAGGGCGCCGGGGCCGTCCACGATGCTGGAGCGCGCCACGAAGAAGGTGGTGCTCATGGGCTCGAGCGACAAGCTGGGGTGCCGAATCAGGCTCAGCGCCTTGGGGATGTTCGGCTCTTCGCGGAAGCCAAATCGCACCGTGACGCGGAAGGCACCTGGCGCAAGCTCCACCACCGTGACGCGTTCATCATCACGTACATAGGGCGCGTTGTCGTTGAGCACGTGCAGGAACACCGTTTGCTGGTGCATGACCTTGTAGTGCTTGAGGTTGTGAAACAGTGCGCTGGGCACGATGGTGGGGTCCGATGTCAGGTACACGGCGGTGCCGAACACGGTGGGCACATCGGGGCGTGGGCTGTGGATGAAGTCATCCATGGGGATGTCGATCTTGCGGCGCTGGTCAGCCACCAGGCCGGTGCCCTCTTTCCACGTGGTCAGCATCAGGAAGATGCCGGCACCCAGGGTCAAGGGGAACCAGCCACCTTCACCCAGCTTGCTCAGGTTGGATGCGAAGAAGCCCAGCTCCAGCAACGTGAACGCACCCAGGGCGATCAAGGTCGGGCGGCGCAGGGTGCGCGCCTGGATGCGCGTGACGAAGGCGGTCAGCAAGGTCGTGATGATCATGGTGCCCGACACGGCGATGCCGTAAGCCGCCGCCAGTGCGCCGGATGACTTGAAGGCCATCACCAGGGCGATCACCGCCAGCAGCATCAGCCAGTTGACCGTGGGCACGTAGATCTGGCCGCGCTCCTTGTCCGAGGTGTGCAGGATGCGTACGCGCGGCAGGTAGCCCAGGCGGCTGGCCTGCAGCGTCATGGAGTAGGCGCCCGAGATCGTGGCCTGCGAGGCGATCACCGTGGCGGCGGTGGCCAGGATCACGAGAGGGATCAGCAGGGCCTGTGGCGCCATCAGGAAGAAGGGGTTCTCGGCCATGTGTGCGTCACGCAGCACCAGCGCACCCTGGCCGAAGTAGTTGAGGATCAGACAGGGAAAGACCAGGCCATACCAGCCGACGCGCACCGCCTTGCGGCCGAAGTGGCCCATGTCGGCGTACAGGGCCTCGCCACCGGTCAGGGCCAGAAACACGGCCGACAGCAGGATGAAGGCGCTGCCCGGGTGGTCCAGCGTGAAGCGCAGGGCATGAAGCGGGCTGATCGCCTGCAGCACTTCAGGCGTCTGTGCGATGCTGTGGATGCCCATGCCACCCAGGGTCAGGAACCACACCACCGTGATGGGCCCGAACAAGGTGCCCACGCTGCCTGTGCCGTGCTTCTGGATGCAGAACAGCCCGATCAGGATGCCAATGGTGATCGGGATGATGAAGTGCTCGAAACGCGGCGTGGCCACGCTGATGCCCTCCACCGCAGACAGCACCGAGATGGCCGGCGTGATGATGGCGTCGCCATAGAACAGGGCGGCGGCGAACACGCCGGCGCTGACCACCAGCAGCGAGCGCCTTGGGGCGTCGTGGGTGAGGCGGTGCGCCAGGGCCGTGAGGGCCAGCACGCCACCTTCGCCGTCGTTGTCATACTTGAGCACGATCCACACATACTTGATGGAGACGATGACCAGCACCGCCCACAGCAGCGCGGACAGCGTGGCCAGCACGTTTTCCGGTGAGACGGCCAGCGCGTGCGGGCCGTTGAAGGCCTCCTTGAAGGCGTACAGCGGGCTGGTGCCGATGTCGCCAAAGACGATGCCCAAGGCAGCCAGGGTCAGTGCCCCCAGGCGTGAGGCACCTTGATGGTCAGATGACATGGTGTCGAAATCCCTTCAGTTACCCAGTTGGAAGCGGTAGCCCACACCGACCTCGGTGAGGAAGTGGCGGGGCTGAGCGGGGTCATCCTCCAGCTTCTGGCGGAGGTGGCCCACGTAGATGCGCGTGTAGTGGTTGCTCTCGGCATAAGCCGGGCCCCATACCTCGCGCAGCAA
>JACPOH010000200.1 GCA_016185075.1 Aquabacterium sp.
ACATCGCCAGCAAGGTGCACCTCATCCACCGCCGCGACAAGTTCCGCGCCGAGCCCATCATGATCGACAAGCTGTACGAGAAGGTGGAGGCTGGCAAGATCGAGCTGCATCTGTTCCATGTGCTGGACGAAGTCCTGGGCGACCAGTCCGGCGTGACCGGCGTGCGCATCAAGAACGTCAACGACGGCGCGACCAAGGAAGTCAAGCTGCAAGGCTGCTTCATCGCCATCGGCCACCAGCCCAATACCGACATCTTCAAGGGCCAGCTGGAGATGAAGGACGGCTACATCATCACCAAGGGCGGTAACGAAGGTTTCGCCACCCAAACCAGCGTGCCGGGTGTGTTTGCCGCCGGCGACGTGCAGGATCATGTCTACCGCCAGGCGATCACCAGCGCCGGCACAGGCTGCATGGCGGCCCTGGACGCGCAGCGTTTCCTGGACAAGTAAGCCGTTCATCGAGCGAAACCGGCCAGATTCTTTGCCAAGCGCAAAGAATCTGGCTATAATCTCGGTTTTGCCGAAATTCGTCCCGGAGTGGGGGCCAATTCATGGGTTGTCAACCCATGGGCCGATAACCGCTTCCGGAAGGGTGTTTACCAGGACCATCCCCAGGCAACTCAGCAATGAGTCGATGGGGCCCTGCTCTGAGCACCAAGACCGCAACACCAGCGCATCAGCGCTTTTAATGTGAACGGAGAAGCGTCATGGCACGCGTCTGTCAAGTCACGGGCAAGGGCCCGATGGTCGGGAACAATGTTTCCCACGCAAACAACAAGACCAAGCGTCGTTTCCTGCCCAACCTGCAGTACCGTCGTTTCTGGGTCGAGAGCGAAAACCGCTGGGTGCGCCTGCGCATCAGCGCTGCCGCTCTGCGTCTGATCGACAAAGTGGGCATCGACCAGGTCGTCAGCGACCTGCGCGCCCGCGGCGAACTGTAATTAGGAGAGACTCATGGCTGCTAAAGGCGGACGCGAAAAGATCAAGCTGGAATCCACTGCGGGTACCGGCCACTTCTACACCACCAGCAAGAACAAGAAGACCACGCCTGAAAAGCTGGAATTCATGAAGTACGACCCCAAGGCACGCAAGCACGTCGCCTACAAGGAAATCAAGCTGAAGTAATTCGGCGCTGTTTTCCGGCAGGGTCACTTGCCAGAACAAAAACCCGCCCAGGCGCAAGCCCGGCGGGTTTTTTCTTGCCCTGCATGCATCCGTCAGACCACGAGGGCCGCCGGACACCTGCGCCGAGCTTACTCGGCCAGCTTCTTGAACGTGGCGATCACCGCATCGCCCTTGAAGGGCTTGACGATCCAGCCCTTGATGCCGGCGGCCTTGCCACGCTCTTTCATGATGGGCGTGTTTTCCGTGGTCAGCATGATGATGTTGACCGACGCGTTGCCCAGCTCGCCCCGGATCTTCTCGGCCATGGTCAGGCCATCCATATTGGGCATGTTGACATCGCTGACCACCAGCTTGACGCGCGGGTCTGCCTTGAGCTTGGCCAGGCCGTCACGCCCATCCACGGCGGTGATCACATCGAGGCCGTTTTTCTTGAGGAAATCACCGACCTCGTTGCGAACGGTTGCGGAGTCATCGACGACGAGAACTTGTGCCATGTTTATTCACCTCACTAAAAATCAATCAGAAGAGCTCCAGCTCACCCGAGTCAAACAGATCTTCGACCAGTGCTTCGTTCTCCTTGAACTTGTCAGGTGACCAGCTCAGGTTGAACACAAAGCGTTGATACAAAACGAGATTGGGGCCGTCACCGCTCTTGTCCGACAGCGTGTACTTGAAACACAGCTGCGGGTCTTCCGAACCGAACGAGATGTAGCGGTGCAGGTGGTTGACGATGATGGGCACCTGGGAGGCGCGCCCTTCAAGCGGTTCATAGGCGATGAAGCGGTTCTTGAACGAACCCCAGACCAGTCTGCAGCATCATGTAGCCGCGGCACCAGTTGCTCTCCAGCGGGATCAGTGTGAACAGCTCACCGTAGATGATGCGGTCACGCACGATGTAAGGTGCCTCGGACGTGACGTCCATGTCCTTGAACTGGCTCTCCAGCGCAGCCTTGGTGATCTCGGTGATGCCGCGCACCAGCGCATTGGGATAGACCAGGCTGAAGATCGTCTCGTTGACGACGGGACCAAGCTTGTCGATGTTGTCGATCGTGTAGGCCTGGCAAAACAGACTGCGGTCCTGCTCTGAAAAATCATCGAGGTGATCCAGACTCTGGCGACGCAGGAACACGGGCAACTCAGGGCGAACCACGTGAATTTCGCGAGCCAGGGCCACACCACCGTCGGCGCCACCGTACCCCTCACACAGGAAGATGGCCCCCAGGTCCACATTGGACTTGAGCACCCCCATCACATTCTCCAGTTGAGCCTTGACGCCCACCAGGTTGTTTGCATCGCAAAACGCCTTGATGCGCACAGCGCTGTCCTGGGACTCCTCGAGCACCAGCACTTTGCTAACCAGCTCTGCCTTTTCAACCATGATCCAAATCCTTCTGGTGTTGCGGTGACGACTAGAACAGTTCCAGCTCGCCGTTGTTCTCTTCGGTCTGAGTCATATCGACCGTGAAGTCGATATCTGCAAAGTCACAGACACACAAGCTGGCGTGCATCGTGAAGTTGTCGTTGATCGAGATCTTGAAATGCTGCGTGTAGCCGGCATCCAGCTCGGTCAGGTAATCCACGCACTCGCGATCCAGCACGTTGGGTGTGGACATGCCCAGATGCGGGAAGTGGTTGCTCAACTCGCGGTTGAGTGCACCACAGAAAATGTTGCCGCATTCGCAGATCACATCCAGGAAGTCAGAGTCGCTCATGGCCTCGACTTCGGAACGGTTGATCGCCGCGAAGTGCGCCTTGGTGTCCTTGTTGAGCGTGAAATACACCATGGTCATCACGCGGAACACGTAGGAGGACACGGTCAGCAGCACCACCTTCTTCTCTTTGATGTCCTTGACGTCACCCAATACGGTGACCTCGCAGCGGTCATCCGGCGACGCCACCATGGAGCTCTTGAGCGCCGAGGTGACAATGAAGTCCAGTGCGTCTTTGGCTTACTGACTGATCATGGCTCTCAGGCGGTTTCCAGGACCAGGGCGTCCTTGGTCTTGCTGTTGATCAACTGCAGCTCGGTGACGGCCCCGATGATCATCTTGCCGCCCGCCTGAAGGTCCTGGAAGGTGGTCGTGGTGATCAGGTCGTTCTTGTAGAGGTTGTTGCGGTAATCGTTGGACAGGGCCTCCGCGCGGTTGGCCAGCGTGCGCACCTCATTGGCCACCACGGCAAAGCCCTTGCCTTGCTCGCCGGCCCGGGCCGCTTCGATCGACGCATTGAGCGCCACAATCACCACCTGGCGAACGATCGCCGCAAACTCATCGTTGCGGTCGTGCATCTCGCGGTTGTGCGTGATCAGCACATTCATGTCGGCGTGCCAGCGCTCGAATGTCTTGATCAGGGTCAGCAGCTTGTCGATGGAATCGGCCAGGCGATTGCAGTTGACCAGGGTCTGTTCCTTGCTGCCCGATGCCATGGCTTGCACCTCGCGCAGCTCGCGCTCCAGGCTCTGCCGGAGCTGCTGCATTTCAGACTGGGCCGAGGACTGCTCATGATGGAGGCGGCGCTGATGCTGATCCAGCTCCTCACGCAGCTCTTCCACGGTTTGCTGCAAGACGGCCTCCCGGGCCTGCGCCTCGCTGGCCAGCACCACCTCGCCTCTCTGCTTCAAGGCACGCTGATGATGCAACCATGCCCCCAGCGCACCAATCAAGCATCCTGACAAGAACACAATCGAGTAGAGCAGCATTTTGAGAACCCTTGCGGTGATCGCGCGGGGACCATGAACACATGGTGACAACCGCATCCTTACTTCAGCTTATCGGCGCAAGCGAGACGTCATAAAGTTGCACAGCCGGTCAAATCACACGTTTTTCACGCCTTGCATTGCCGCTTGCCACCATCAGCACCACCCCACCAGACCAAAGGCCCCACCGGCTTTCACCAGCAGGGCCTGCGCCTTGTGTCATCGGCCTGTCAGGCCTTGACCGCAAATTTTTCCGGCAGCGTGATCACCAGCTCGAAAGCACGCTGATCGGAGCCCACGTTGTTGTCGGTGAACTGGATGGCGACATTGCCGCCCTCCTTCTGCAGGAAGCCGCGAACCGCATCCATGCCCACACCGCGCCCCGAGACCTCGGTGACCTTCTCTGCCGTGGAGAAGCCCGACGCGAAGATCAGGTTGGCGATCTCTTCGGGAGAGCGGGTCTCGCCTTCCTGAAGGACGCCGTTGTCGATGGCCTTCTGGCGAATGCGCCCCACCGCCAGGCCGCGCCCATCATCGTGCAGCTTCATGGTGAGCAAACCAGCGTCCAGCGATACATCGAGCTGGATGTGACCCACCGGGTTCTTGCCTGCAGCCAGACGCGCTTCGGCGGTCTCCAGCCCGTGGTCCATGGAGTTGCGGAACAAGTGCGTGAACACGTTCTTGAGCAGCCCGATGGCCTGGTTGCGCACCACGATGCCATTGTCGGCAATGCTGATCTGCGGCGCTTCCTTGCCCAGCTCCTTGGCCAGAGAAGGCATGGATTCCACGATGCCAGCCAGCACGTTGTCGATCTTCTCCGTGCCGATCAGGCGCAGCGTGCGCTCGACCTCGCTGAGGGCCTGGCGTGCGTCGGCCAGATCGCCGGCATGCGCGGCCTTGATCAGCTCCATGGCACGTGCCACCTGGTCCTTGTCGACCATCAGGAAGCGCTCCACGCTGCCGCGACGGCCCGGCCCCTTGCGGCCCAGCTTGACGTCGTTGATCTTGTGGTATTCGTCCACCAGGGCATGCACCTGCGCCAGCTGGTTGAGCAAGGCGTCCTGGTCCCAGACCTTTTCTTCGTCCTTGCGCAGCTCGTCGTACTCCTGCTCGGTCTCGTGCACGACGTTGGTCATGTTGAGCAGACCATAGGTACGGGCGTTGCCCTTGATGGTGTGCATGTTGCGGAACAGCAGGCCGATCGTGTCCAGATCCTTCTGCGGCGCCTTGCGGATGAGCTCTTCGTTCTCGGCCACGAACTTGTAGCTGGACTCGATGAAGTCCTGGAACTTCTCCTGGCTGACAGCCAGGATCTCGCCAATGATCTCCAGCTCGCGCTTTTGCGCACCAGCCTCGCCTTCCAGACGCTTGAGCTCGGTGACGTCGCGCACGCACAGCATGAGCTTCTCGACAATGTCGTTCTCATCCGAAATGGGCGACCAGCTCAGCGACAGGCTCTTGACCACGCCATTGGGCAAGGTTATGTTGAAGTCAGTGACCAGCAGGTGCGAGCAACTGCGCTGTGCGTTCTGCCACGCGCTTTTCCAGGGTGGCGTTCTGCTCGGCGATCACGGCCATCATCTGCACGTTGTTGCGGATGAAGAAGACCAGCACGCCCATGAAGATCAAGTTCATGATCCCCAGCGCAATGCCCATGTACAGGTTGAGCTTGACGGTCTCCTGCGAGGACGCCAGTGTCTTGACGAAGTTCTGGTAACTGGATTCGCGGAATTTCTTGATGGAGTCGCGCAACGCGTTGAGCGTCGTGTTCATGCGCTTGGTCTGCTCCGGCATGTTGGCGACTTTGTTCTTCAAGAAGTCTTCTGCCGTCTGCAAGGCCATGGCGTCGTACCGCCTGTACTCCTCACGCAATGCCTTGATTTCCTTGGCCCGCTCGGGATAGATCTGCTCCATCTCGATGAACACATCATCGCCCTTCTTGTAGAAGTCCTGGGCCTCGTCCAGCGGGTCATGGTCACCCAGCATGACCGAGCGCATGAACAGCTCTTCCATCTTGTCCAGACGGACGATGTTGGCCTCGATCTTCTGCAGCACGGGGAAGTACAAGTCCTTGATCGCCGTGAGCTGATCGCTGCTCTGGAAGGACTTGCGCACGCTGTAGCTGGTCACAGCCAGGAACACAAAGATGGCCACGCCGACCATGAAAATGATCTTGCGCATCGGGTTGGCCGAAGACGACGAAGCCGCTGCGGCCCCTGACTCAGATGAAGCTTGCTTGTTGCTCGTGAGCTCGGCAGGACTTTGCATGATGTGTTCCATCGCCTTCAACCTCTTTCATGACTCGGCGTGCTGGGCATGGTGCTGACACAGCAAGACCACACACCACCGCCACGCTTGCGCTCCATGATTTATGAGCGCCAAACCAGAATACGAAATACAGGACTGGTTTACGGCTGGAAAAGAAGACACTTAAGGCTTCAGTAAGACCTTTTTCATCGGCGCGCGAGAAAGCGCGCAAAAGTGCAAAAAAAAAGCGTGCCGCGATGGGCACGCTCCTCAGTACCGGCCAGCAAGCTGGCGCCTCATGGGTCAGGCATGCGCTGCGCGCAGCTTCCTGGAAAACTCCTGCAGCGCCGCAATGCCGCTCGCTTCAGCGCGCTGGCACCAAGCTTGTAGATCCGCCACCAGTTGCTCGGCGGACACATTGGTGCGCGTCCACAGCGTGCGCAATTCTTCACGCATGGCGATGAGCTTGTCCAGCTGCGGATTGGCAGCCAGGGCCTGATCCACCTGCTGCTGCATGCCTGCCGGCATCTGGTCAGCGTCGCGGTGCATCCACTTGCGCACGCGCAGCAGTTGGTTGGCCGCCGACTCCTGGCCGCTGGCCTTCAGGCGGCTGACTTCAGCTGCACAGGCAGAACGCACTTCAGCCGCATAGCGGGCCATCAACTCGTAGCGGTTGGCCACAATGGCCTCCAGCGTCTTGGCGTCCGCCACGGGCTTGATGTCGCCCAGTTGCAGGCGAGGCGGCGTCTTGCGAACTTTTGCCAACCCCAGCATCTCCAGGCCACGGATGTAGCCCCAGCCGATGTCGAACTCGTAAGGCTTCACCGACAGCTTGGCCGACGTGGGATAGGTATGGTGGTTGTTGTGCAGCTCTTCGCCGCCAATGATGATCCCCCAGGGCGACACATTGGTGGAGGCGTCAGGCGCTTCGAAATTGCGATAACCCCACCAGTGCCCCAGGCCATTGATGATGCCGGCCGCCGTGACCGGGATCCAGAGCATCTGCACGGCCCACACGGTGATGCCGATCGTGCCGAACAAGGCCAGGTCGATCAGCAGCATGGCGATCGGGCCCCAGTTGTTGCGCGGGGTGTAGAGGTGGCGCTCAAGCCAGTCATCGGGCGTGCCGTGACCGTATTTCTTCAGCGTGTCAGCCTTCATGGCTTCATCACGGTACAGCTCGCGGCCTTCCAGCAGCACCTTCTTGATGCCGTGTGCCACGGGGCTGTGCGGGTCTTCGGCCGTTTCGCACTTGGCGTGGTGCTTGCGGTGCACGGCAACCCACTGCTTGGTGACGGTGCTGGTGGTCAGCCACAGCCAGAATCGGAAGAAGTGCGAGGGAATGG
>JACPOH010000201.1 GCA_016185075.1 Aquabacterium sp.
CATTTGAAATTCCTTCCGGATGCAGACGTGGCTTAGAACTGGAGGCCGGCTTCACGCGCAGCATCAGCCAGGGCCTTGATACGGCCGTGGTACTGATAACCATCGCGGTCGAAAGCGACCTTCTCGACGCCAGCTGCCTTGGCCTTCTCGGCAATGCGCTTGCCAATCAGAGCGGCGGCTGCCACGTTGCCACCAGCCTTTTGCAGCTGGTCGCGCACTTCCTTCTCGGCGGTCGAGGCCGTAGCCAGGACCTTGTCGCCTTCGCCAGAAATCACGCTGGCGTAGATGTGCAGGTTGGTACGGAAAACCGTCAGACGCACGGCGCCTTGAAGAGCGATACGCGCACGTGTTTGACGTGCACGACGCAGGCGCTGTTCTTTCTTGCTTGTTGCCATGATGAATCAGCTCCTTACTTCTTCTTGGTCTCTTTCAAGACCACGCGCTCGTCGACGTAGCGGATGCCCTTGCCCTTGTAAGGCTCGGGCGGACGGAAGGCGCGCACTTCGGCGGCGATCTGACCAACCACTTGACGATCCATGCCCTTGATCAGGATTTCGGTCTGAGACGGGGTCTCGACCTTGATGCCAGCAGGCATGTCCTTGATGACAGGGTGAGAGAAACCGATTTGCAGATTCAGCTTCTGGCCTTGTGCCTGGGCACGGAAGCCCACGCCAACCAGGGTCAGCTTCTTCTCGAAACCCTTGCTCACACCGTTGACGGTGTTGTTGAGCAGGGCGCGGAAGGTGCCGGACATGGCATTGGCTTCAGCGGAATCATTGGCCGGTGCGACCTTCAGCGTGGCGCCATCTTGCGTCACGGTGACCAGGCCATTGGCCGGCAGGCTCAGGGTGCCCAAGCTGCCCTTGACGGTCACAGCTTCGGCAGAGATCTTCACGTCCACACCTTGAGGGACGGCGATCGGCATTTTTCCAACGCGGGACATTGCGATTGCTCCTCGATTAGGCGACGTAGCAGAGCACTTCGCCACCGATACCGGCAGCGCGAGCCTTGCGATCGGTCATCACACCCTTTGGGGTGGTCACGATGGCAACACCCAGGCCGTTCTGGACCTGAGGAATGTCGTGACGGCCCTTGTAGATGCGCAGACCAGGACGGGACACACGCTCGATGCGCTCGATGACCGGGCGACCTGCGTAGTACTTCAATGCAATTTCCAGCGTGGGCTTGGCAGCTTCGCCGGTGACGGCGAAACCGTCGATGTAGCCTTCGTCCTTCAGGACCTGGGCAATCGCGACTTTCAGCTTGGACGACGGCAGTGCAACGGCGGTCTTGTTGACCATTTGGGCGTTGCGAATGCGTGTCAGCATGTCGGCGATGGGATCACTCATGCTCATGGGATAACTCCTGTTCGTGCCCTGCTGGGATTACCAGCTCGCCTTGGTGACACCGGGGATGTCGCCAGCGAATGCCAATTCACGGATCTTGCTGCGGCCCAGGCCGAACTGACGGAAGGTGCCACGTGGGCGGCCAGTCAGGTTGCAGCGTGCGCGCAGGCGGGTGGGGTTGGCGTTACGGGGCAGCTTTTGCAGTTCAAGACGAGCGGCGTAGCGCTCTTCGTCGGACTTCTTGCTGTCGTTGATGACAGCCTTCAGTTCGGCGGTCTTCTTGGCGTACTTGGCAACCAGCTTTTCGCGCTTTTCTTCGCGTTGCTTCAGGGATACTTTTGCCACGGTGTACCTCAGTTCTTGAACGGGAACTTGAAAGCAGCCAGGAGAGCCTTGGCCTCTTCGTCGGTCTTGGCCGTCGTCGTGATGCTGATGTTCAGACCACGGATGGCGTCGATCTTGTCGTACTCGATTTCCGGGAAGATGATCTGTTCCTTGACGCCGACGTTGTAGTTGCCGCGACCGTCAAAAGAACGACCAGAGATACCGCGGAAGTCACGCACGCGGGGCAGCGAGATGGTGACGAAGCGGTCCAGGAATTCGTACATGGTGACGCCACGCAGGGTCACCATCGTGCCGATGGGCATGTTTTCGCGGATCTTGAAACCGGCGATGGCCTTCTTGGACATGGTGATCACGGGCTTCTGACCGGCGATCTTGGTCAGGTCGCCAACGGCGTGCTCCATGACCTTCTTGTCCGACACGGCTTCCGAGACACCCATGTTCAGGGTGATCTTGGTCAGACGCGGCACTTCCATGATCGACTTGTAGCCGAACTGCTTCATCAGTTCAGGGACGATCTTTTCGCGGTAGATCTGCTGCAGGCGAGCTTGTTGTTGAGCCATTTTTGACCTCAAGCCTTGATTTCTTCGCCGCTGGACTTGTAGACGCGCACTTTCTTGCCGTCAGCCAGGAGCTTGATACCGACGCGGTCAGCCTTGCCAGAAGCAGGGTTGAAAATCGCCACGTTGGACTGGTGGATGGGCATGGTCTTGTCAACGATGCCGCCGGTGGTGCCCTTCATGGGGTTGGGCTTGACGTGCTTCTTGGCAACGTTCACGCCATCAACCAGCAGATGGGAGTCGTCCACGCGAGCGGAGACGGTGCCACGCTTGCCTTTGTCGCGACCGGTCAGAACGATGACCTGATCGCCTGTCTTGAGTTTGTTCATGAGCTGTCCTTTGCGTTGCCCGAGGATTACAGAACCTCAGGAGCCAGCGAAACGATCTTCATGAAGCGCTCGTTACGCAGTTCACGCGTCACTGGGCCGAAGATACGTGTGCCGATAGGCTCGAGCTTGGCGTTCAGCAGCACGGCGGCATTGCCGTCGAACTTCACCAGGGAGCCGTCTTGACGACGAACGCCCTTGGCAGTGCGGACGACCACAGCGCTGTAGACCTCGCCCTTCTTGACGCGGCCACGAGGTGCAGCTTCTTTGATGCTCACCTTGATGATGTCGCCGATACCGGCGTAACGACGCTTAGAGCCACCGAGCACCTTGATGCACATGACGCTCTTAGCACCAGTGTTGTCAGCGACGTCAAGTCGCGATTGCATTTGGATCATGGTTACCCCAACTTGGCCCGATCGGCTGCAGAACCTCCCAATGAGGCCACTTCACAACAACGAACGGTCAGTCTTGGGCCCGTAGAACGGGCGGATCTGAACAAACTACAGGCTTTGAGAATCCTGCCGCAGCGCGGTTTGCTTTTGTCAGTTGTTTGAGTCCAACCAACGGCTTCCCGCGAGGGTGATCAGGCCAAAGCCAGTCGCTTGATCAGCGAAGCCTTGCATTATGCACGAGTTTCCACCGAAGGGTCAAGCTCTGCGTGCAAAAAATCTTGCAAGGGGTGAATCGATGAAAAAAGGAATGAAAAGGGGCCGGCAGACTCAGGCCGTGCCGCCGACGGTCAGGCCGTCGATGCGCAGGGTGGGCTGGCCCACACCCACGGGCACGCTCTGGCCTTCCTTGCCGCAGGTACCGACGCCGGAGTCGAGCGCCAGGTCGTTGCCGATCATGCTGACGCGGGTCATGGCCTCGGGGCCGTTGCCGATCAGGGTGGCGCCCTTGACGGGATACTGGATCTTGCCGTTTTCGACCCAGTAGGCCTCGCTGGCCGAGAACACGAACTTGCCGGAGGTGATGTCCACCTGGCCGCCACCGAAGTTGACGGCGTACAGGCCGCGGTCGATGGAGGCCACGATTTCGTGCGGATCCTTGTCACCGGCCAGCATGTAGGTGTTGGTCATGCGGGGCATGGGCAGGTGGGCGTAGCTTTCACGGCGGCCGTTGCCGGTCTGCGCGGTTTTCATGAGGCGCGCGTTGGTGGCGTCCTGCATGTAGCCCTTGAGGATGCCGTCCTCGATCAGCACGGTGCGCTGGGTGGCGTGACCCTCGTCGTCAATGTTGAGCGAGCCGCGGCGGTCGGGGATGGTGCCGTCGTCGAGCACGGTGACGCCCTTGGCGGCCACACGCTGCCCCACCCGGCCCGAGAACACACTGGAGC
>JACPOH010000202.1 GCA_016185075.1 Aquabacterium sp.
CGAGTCTAGATCATCGGGATATGTGATCTGGCCGGAACCGTGGGATGCCTACTTCTTCAGCGACATCGAGTCTAGATCATCGGGATATGTGATCTGGCCGAACCGACACTCTTCGTATTCGGCTCACCACGGCGCCTGCAGGGCTGACCGCTGGACGTCGTGCTCAGCTTTACAGTCGCAACAGCAAGCAAGACTTCTTGCGCAACCCGTGTGGCCTGCCTGGGCAACCCGGCAGGCCGCAACCATTTGAAGATCCGGAAGCATCTCCTTACCCGCAGCCTCGTCGCGCCATTCGACACTGCGCTCCTCTCAGCCTGAACCCCGTTCAAAGGAGCAGCAAGATGAACGACGTCCGCCCCGTGATTTACGCCGGCCACGATTCCGTGATCGTGCGCCTGCCGGTGGGACTGCGCCTGGTGCGCGCCATCATTTCCCGCGAAGCCCTGGAGACCCGGTTCTCGGCAGGGCACACCCGTCAGGACTGGGTCGACACCTACCTGGCCCATGCCAGCCAGATCGAGGCCGTGGTGCAAGACAAGATCGCCAAGGCCTGCCCCGAACCCATCCTCATCTCGAAATACGATTTCTGACACCTCGGGGCCTGGCGCGCCCCGTTGCGCACAAATCCTCTCCGGGCACGTGACGCGGGCTGATATGCTGGCGCGCATGGGAAAGCCTGCGCGTCAAGACGGGGCGTCATCGCTCACACCTTCCGTTGCCAGCGACTCGTTCAAGCTGTTGCTCAGCAGCGGTTGCCTGCTGGCCGGCGTCACCCACATGGCCTTTGGCGTGCTGTTCTACCAGGCCAAGGTGCTGCCGATGGCGCAGGTGAACATCGCCAGCGTGCTGATTTACGTGTTGGCGATCTTGCTGCTGCGCCACGACAGGGTGGCCCTGGCCCTGTTCATGGTGATCGCCGAGGTGGCGGCCCACGCCGTGCTGGCCGTGATCGCCGTCGGTTGGGAAAGCGGCTTCCACTACTACCTGCTCATCGTCATCCCGGTCTACCTGGTCAACCAGGTCAACAAGTGGCCGTTCAAGATCGGTTTCGCCACCTTCATCGGCGCGGCATATGTTGCCCTGGACTGGTACTGGCGCAAGGCAGAGCCGGCCTACCAGATGGACCTCGGCACCCTGGCCTACCTGCACCGTTTCAACCTGGTCACCACGATCGCCATCCTCAGCGGGCTGACGGTGCTGTACGTGCACCTCATCAATCAGGCCGAAGACCGACTACACGAACTCGCCACCACCGACAGCCTGACCGGCCTGCTCAACCGCCGCAGCATGCTGGCCGCCCTGTCGCACGAGCAGGCGGTACGGCAGCGCCAGCCTCATGACACCTGCGTGCTGCTGGTGGACATCGATCACTTCAAGAAGCTCAACGACAGCTACGGGCACAACATGGGCGACTGGGCCCTCAAGGCCGTGGCCGAGGTACTGGAAGCCGGTGTGCGGGACATGGACCTCGTGGCCCGCTGGGGTGGCGAGGAGTTCCTCATCGTGCTGCCCTTTGCCAGCCGGGACACCGCCCTGGCCGTCGCCGAGCGGCTGCGCACGGCCATCAGCGACCTGCGTTTCCCATCCAAAGACCACACGCTGCGTGTGAGCGCCACCCTGGGGCTGGCGGAACTGCGCGCCGACGAGCGCGTTGACCAGGCCATCCAGCGGGCCGACGCGGCGCTCTACCGGGGCAAGGACAACGGGCGCAACCAGGTGGTGGTGGGCTGAGACACCGCCCGGCACTACGGGCTTCCCCGGCCCCCTACATTGGGTAAGAAACAGGGTCTGTCCTCCCCCTCTCAAGCGGGAGGGAACCCAGAATACGCCTGTTCCATAATGCCCGGCATTCACATAAAGCCAGGGTCTGTATGTCGTCCTCACTCGCCTCCGATGGGGCGGAATTCGCCGTTCCGCCCGAACCCGCCTCGTCACCGCAGCCGCCCCAACCCTGGAAAGCGCTGTGCCTGCTGGCGCGCCTGCACCACATCGCGGCAGACCCCGAATCCCTGGTGCACGCACGTGGCCTGAGCCCCAGCGTGCCCGCCACCGACGACGAGCTGTTGGGCGCGGCCAAG
>JACPOH010000203.1 GCA_016185075.1 Aquabacterium sp.
ACCTCAACGGCAAGGCCGCGGCCCATGCGGCCCAACAGATCATGGACCGGCTGGTGCACATGCTGGCAAACCAGCATCAGGTGCCTGCAGAGGCCATCCGGTTCGCGGACGACCTCGTGCATGTGGGCGCCACTTCGCTGCGCTTCGAAGATGTGGTGATGTCGGCCTACATGCAGCGTGTGCAGTTGTGGTCCGACGGGTTCTACGCCACGCCCAAACTGCACTGGGACCGCCAGACCATGCAAGGCCGCCCCTTCTTCTACTTCGTGTACGGGGCTGCCGTGAGCGAAGTGCTGGTCGACACGCTAACGGGCGAGTGGAAGTTGCTGCGCGCCGATGTGTTGCACGACGTGGGGCAGTCCATCAACCCGGCCGTGGACATCGGCCAGATCGAGGGCGCCTTCATCCAGGGCATGGGCTGGTTGACCAGCGAGGAACTCTGGTGGCATCCGCAAACAGGCAAGCTGATGACGCATGCGCCGTCCACCTACAAGATCCCAACGGCCAGCGATTGCCCGGCAGACTTCCGCGTGAAGCTGTTTGACAACCAGAACGTGGAAGACACCGTGTACCGCTCCAAGGCGGTGGGCGAGCCGCCACTGTTGCTGCCCTTCTCCGTGTTCCTGGCCATCCGTGATGCCGTGTCGTCGGTCGCAGCTCACCGTGTCGATCCGCCTCTGCGCGCACCGGCCACGCCCGAGGCCATCCTCGATGCCATCGAGGCCGTCAAGGCAGGTGAGGCATGCTCAGCCTGAGTTCGCCCGCGCTTCGCCAACGGGCCTGCGAATGGGTCCGCCAAGGTCAGCGCGCCATGCTGATCACGGTGATGGACAGCAAAGGCTCCACGCCCCGAGATGCGGGCACGCGCATGCTGGTGAGCAAGGATCACCTACTCGGCACGATCGGTGGCGGGCACCTGGAATGGCAGGCCATCGACCTGGCGCGTCAGGCCCTGCGGGAGTGCGGTGAGAAAGAAGTGGCCACCTGGGCACGCACCTTTGCACTGGGCCCCTCGCTGGGCCAATGCTGCGGCGGTGTGGTGAGCTTGCAGTTTGCCCCGCTGAACGAGGCGGCCATGCGCGACTGGCCCGTGAGCCAAGGCCTGCACATCGAGCTGCATGGTGCCGGGCATGTCGGGCAGGCCATGGTCAAACTGTTGGCTGATCTGGATTTTTCCGTGCGCTGGATCGACATGCGCGACAGCAGCGACCCAGGCTGCGGCTTGCCAGATGACGCCACCCTGCAGGCCCTGCCTGATCACATCACCTGGTTGCCATCGGACTGCCCCGAAGCCGAGGTGGCCGACGCGCCAGCCGGCGCCATCCACCTGGTGCTCACACACCGGCATGATCTGGACATGCGCATCATCGAGGCCGTCTTGCGGCGTGGCGACAGCCTGTTTGCCGGCATGATCGGCTCACAGACCAAACGAGCCAGATTCCTGCATCGGCTGCAGGACAAGGGGCTCAGCGCAGACCAGCTGGCGCACATGACCTGCCCCATCGGACTGCCCGGCCTGCAAGGCAAGGAACCGGCCGTGATCGCCGTGGCCGTCGTCGCGCAGTTGCTCCTGCTGCACCAGCAACAAGCTGCCGCCACGGCCACCCATGCCACATCGGAGCCACAAGCCAAGTGAACACCCCTACCCTGCTGATCAAGGACGCCGACTGCATTGCCACCATGGACGACGAGCGCCATGAGTGGCGTCAGGCCAGCATCCTGATCCGTGACCACGAGATCGCAGCGGTCGGCCCCACGGCGACCTTGCCGCCCGACTTGCTGGCCCAGGCCACGCACACCATCGATGCGCGCGGCCACATCATCATCCCCGGCCTGGTCAACACCCATCACCACATGTTCCAGAGCCTGACGCGCGCCGTCCCTGCCGCTCAAAATGCGGAGCTGTTCGGCTGGTTGCGCACGCTCTACCCCATGTGGGCCAGGCTCACGCCCGAGATGATTCACGTGTCCACGCAAGTGGCCATGTCCGAACTGCTGCTCAGCGGGTGCACCACCACCAGCGACCATCTGTACCTCTACCCCAACGGCATCCGCCTGGACGACAGCATCGCTGCGGCAGGCGAGATCGGCATGCGCTTCCATGCCTGCCGGGGCAGCATGAGCGTGGGCGAAAGCGCGGGCGGGTTGCCGCCGGACAGCCTGGTCGAGCGGGAGGACCACATCCTCCAGGACAGCCAGCGTGTGGTGGACACGTTCCACGATGCCGGCCGCCTGTCCATGGTGCGCATTGCGCTGGCGCCCTGCTCCCCCTTCTCGGTCAGCCCGACGCTGATGAAGGAATCGGCCCGGTTGGCGCGCAGCTGCGCTCAGGGCGGCGTGCGCCTGCACACCCATCTCGCCGAGAACGACCACGATGTGGCCTACACACGAGAGAAGTTCAATTGCACGCCCACCGAATACGCCGAGATGCAGGAGTGGCTAGGCGACGATGTGTGGCACGCGCACTGCGTCAAGCTGGACGACCACGGCATTGGCCGTTTTGCAGCCACCCACACCGGCGTGGCGCACTGCCCTTGCAGCAACATGCGTCTGGCCTCCGGCATTGCACCGGTGCGCACCATGCTGAACGCGGGTGTGCCGGTCGGCCTGGGCGTGGATGGCTCAGCCAGCAACGATGCGGCTCACCTGTTAGGCGAGGCGCGGCAAGCCATGCTGCTGGCGCGCGTGGGCCGCAGCCTCGAACCATTCGGTTGCGACCGGGGCCCTGCCGACATGACGGCGCGTGATGCCTTGCGCCTGGCCACCCGAGGTGGTGCGCAAGTGCTGGGGCGCGATGACATCGGGCAGATTGCACCCGGCATGGCGGCCGACCTGGCCATCTACGACCTGAGGGCGCTGGCCATGGCGGGCAGCGCGCCACATGACCCGGTCGCGTCCCTGCTGATGACGCAGCCCGCACAGACTGCCTGGACCATCGTGCATGGGCGCATCGTCGCAGACCATGGGCAGATCACCACCGTGGCCCTGACACCACTCATTGAGCAGCACAACCGCCTGGCGTTTGAGCTTGCCCAATAAAAAAGCACGGCGCTTGGGCCGTGCTCTTTCTTGGAAGCAGAGGCCAAACGGCCTCTTGAGCGCTCAGACTGCGCGGTGGCGACGGGCGCGCAGGCCCACCACACCCAGGCCAGCCAACACCAGCGCCAGCACCTGCGGCTCAGGCACGGCCGTGGTCTGGGCACCGATCTGGTACTGACCCACCTTGACATAGGATGCGCTGCCCTGGCCGTGCGCGCCTGCGCCAACCAGAAGGTCCAGTGCAGCCAGGCCAATGGGGCCCGACGACGAGAAAGTCAGTGCGCCAGAGGCATTGAAAGCGCCGGCCGACGCCTGACCCGAGCCCAGCACCAGCGATTGGTAAGGCGTGTTCTGACCCAGCGGATCCGTACCATTGACGGTCACCCAACGGGAAACCAGGCCAGCCACGGCACCAGCGTGTGCACCTTGCTCATCACCAGCGACAGAGCGGTGCTCACCCACCAGCCACTCGGTCAAACCCGACAGGGTGTAGCCTGTCTTGGCGGTGATCACGATGGGGAAAGGCTTGCCAAGGTAGCTGTCAAACGAGCCCATGGTGCCGTTGAGTTCAATGCTGCCGCCGATGGCAAACGTGCTGTAGTCCAGACCACCGAAGGTCACCACACCACCGGCGACGCTGACGGTGGCGCCGGGCAGGAAGGTGTCTTCGTAGCTCAACAGGTAGTTGCCTGCGTCAACCGTGACGGGGGCGGCTTGTGCCACAGGCCATGCGGACAGCAGACCCAACGACAGCGCAGCAATTGCAAATTTCTTCACGGCCAGACCTTGATTTGTAACGATATGAACCGACTATAGCGACCCGCTGGCCTGCCGTGTTAACTCCTCACCCCCTCAGCCAGGGGATTCGAACCACAGAAATTCGGACTGCTTCTCGGCCAGTGAAAACCAGCCCTCATGGGGCGCCCGCGCCGGCATGGAACCATCGCGCCAACAAAGCGCGCTCGTCGTCGGTGATACCGGTTGCGTTGTTCATGGGCATGGCCTTGAGCACCACCGCCTGCTGGTAGATCTGCTGGGCGTGCGCGGTGATCTGGTCAGGTGTATCCAGCCTCACGCCCTTGTTGGCAAGCTGCGCGTTATGGCACACCACGCAGCGCTGTGTCACCACCGACTGCACCTGCGTCAGGTTCGGGGGGGCCGCAGATGCCGATTCAGGCCTGGCCGCTGAAGATGCCGGGGCCAGCCAGACAGCCACCCCCATCAACAGCCCCACACCCGCCAGCGCCCAGCCCCAGGGGGCCGGCTTGCCTGCCACTTGCGTCTTGTGGCGGGCCACGAAGAACTGCCGGATCAGGGCGCCCGCCAGCATGATCAAAACCAGCACGAGCCAGTTGTGACGATGCCCGTAGGCCCAGCCGTAGTGGTTGCTCAGCATGGCAAACAGCACCGGCAACACGAAGTAGGTGTTGTGCACACTGCGTTGCTTGCCGCGTTGGCCATGTATCGGGTCCACCGGCTGGCCGGCCTTCATCGCGGCGACCACCTTGCGCTGCCCGGGAATGATCCAGAAAAACACGTTGGCGCTCATCGCCGTGGCCATCATGGCGCCCACCAGCAAAAAGGCCGCTCGCCCGGCAAACAACTGGCAAGCCGCCCAGGCCGCCCCGACCACGATGGCGAACACGCACGCGCCCACCACCTGATCGCCCTTTTTGCCCTGGCCCAGCGTACGGCAGATCAGGTCATACAGCAACCAGAAGCCCGCCAGAAACCCCAGAGCGGCCAGCACCGCGCCACCAGGTGTCCAGGCATGCACCGACTTGTCGATCAGAAAGGTGCCCGCGTTGAACAGATACAAGACCGTGAACAAGGCGAAGCCCGTCAGCCAGGTCGAATAGCTTTCCCAGAAGAACCAATGCAGATTCGCCGGCAGGCTTTTGGGCGCTCCCAGGTACTTCTGGGGGTTGTAGAAGCCGCCGCCATGCACCGCCCACAACTCGCCGCCCACACCCTTGGCTTTCAGCTGCTCGTCGGCCGGCGGTGTCAAAGAGTTGTCCAGCCAGACGAAATAGAACGACGACCCGACCCATGCAATGGCCACGATCACATGCGCCCAGCGCAGCAACAGATTGGCCCAGTCGAGCGCGTACGCCCACAGCGGTGACATGTCCATCATCTGAAGGCCTTCAGCTTCCACGGTAGGTTGAATACGACCACGGGCTCACCAACAGGGGCACGTGGTAGTGCGCCTGGGCATCGGCGATGCCGAAATCGAGCGGCACCTTGCCCAGAAACGCTGGCTTGGGCAATGCCACGCCCTTGGCCATGAAATAGCTCTCGACATCAAAGATCAGGCGGTAGCAACCCACTTTGAAGTCACCGCCGGACAACAAAGGGCCGTCCAGCCGGCCATCGGCATTGGTGACCACGCTGCGCAGAGACAGCCAGCGGCCGTCACCGCAGCCATCAGGCGAGGTTTCGCGCACATACAACTCCAGCTTCATGCCTTCGGCTGGCGTGCAACTCATCGCCGAACCCAATTTCCCTGGCGTTGCCAGCGAGGTATCCAGCACCGAGCACATCGTGGCGGCCGTCACCCAGGCCATCGTCGAGCACCGGCTGTTGCCCGGCGCCAAGCTGGTCGAGCAGAGGCTGGGTGACCGCTTTGGTGTGTCGCGCACGGTGGTGCGTCAGGCGCTGTTCCGCTTGTCGGAGCTGAAACTGGTGCGACTGGAGCCCGCTCGCGGTGCATTCGTGGCGGCGCCATCGCTCCAGGAAGCCCGCGAGGTGTTTGCCGTGCGACGCATGGTGGAGTCCCAGATGCTGCGCGAGCTCATGGCCTGCATCAAGCCGGCCGACATCCGCAAGCTCAAGGCGCACCTCAAGGCAGAACGGGACGCCGTGGCCCGCATCGACGTGCCCTCGCGCACCAAGCTGTTATTCGACTTCCATGTCAGGCTGGCCGAAGTGCTCGGCAACCAGGTGCTGATCGACCTGATGCAGGAGCTGGTTTCACGCTGCTCTCTGATCACCTTGATGTACCAGTCTGCAGACAACGCTCAAAAGTCCAACGCCGAACATGGGCAGCTGCTCAAGGCCATTGAAAACCGAGACGCCAACCTGGCCATCCAGTTGCTGCACGAACACCTGCAGTCCGTGGAGCAACAGCTCACGCTCGCCCCTCGTGCCCCCCATCTCGCGCCTTCTTCAGGCGCCGAGCGGGCACAGCCCCTAGCCTGACCACACCAGCAGCCATGAAACCAGACGCGCAAGACGCCTACCCACGCGACCTCATTGGTTACGGCCGCACCCCACCGCATGCCCAATGGCCAGGCGGTGCGCGCATTGCCGTTCAGTTCGTGCTGAACTACGAAGAGGGTGGCGAGAACAGCGTCCTGCATGGGGATGCAGGCAGCGAGCAGTTTCTCAGCGAGATGTTCAACCCTGCGGCCTACCCGGATCGCCATCTGAGCATGGAGTCGATCTACGAATACGGCTCGCGTGCTGGCGTGTGGCGCATCCTGCGCGAATTTGAAAAGCGAGGCTGGCCGCTGACGGTGTTCGGCGTCAGCATGGCATTGCAGCGCCACCCCGAACTCACGCGCGCCTTCGTGGAGATGGGGCACGAGATCGCGTGCCACGGCTGGCGCTGGATCCACTACCAGACGATGGACGAGGCGCTGGAGCGGGAGCACATGCGCATCGGCATGCAGATCATCGAAGACTTGACCGGCCAGCGCCCGCTAGGCTGGTACACCGGCCGCGACAGCCCCAACACCCGTCGACTGGTGGCTGATGACGGCGGCTTCGCCTATGACAGCGATTACTACGGCGACGACCTGCCCTTCTGGACACAGGTGCAGCGCACCGATGGCCAGACCGTGCCGCACCTGATCGTGCCCTACACGCTGGATGTCAACGACATGCGTTTTTCGCTGCCGCAGGGCTATGCGCAAGGCGAAGACTTCTACACCTACTTGCGCGACACCTTCGATCTGCTTTACGCCGAAGGCGACCCGGCCGGCGACAACTCGCCCAAGATGATGAGCGTGGGCATGCACTGCCGCCTGCTCGGCCGCCCGGGGCGTTTCAGGGCCTTTCAACGCTTTCTGGACCACGTCGCCCAACATGATCAGGTCTGGGTGTGCCGTCGCATCGACATCGCGCGGCACTGGCAACACGTTCACCCCTACGCGCCCCAAACATGAGCCTGACGCTGAACCAACTCAATGCCGCCGACAAAAGCGGCTTCGTGGCGCTGCTCGACGGCGTGTACGAACACTCCCCCTGGATCGCCGAGGCGGCGTGGTCCATGCGCCCGTTTGCCACGGCCACCCATCTGAAATGGGCGCTGGCACAGGCGGTGCGCCAAGCCGGGCCCGAACGTCAGAAGGCCCTGATTCGCGCCCACCCCGAGCTGGCGGGCAAGGCCGCCGTGGCGGGCACGCTCACAGCCGAATCCACGCATGAGCAAAGCAAAGCGGGCCTGACCCATTGCACGCCCGAGGAATTCACGCGGCTCCAGCAACTCAACGCCGATTACAACGCTCGCTTTGGCTGGCCCTTCATCCTCGCGGTGCGCGGACCGCGTGGTCTGGGCCTGACGCGCCCGCAGATCATTGACACGTTCGCGCGCAGGCTGGACAACCCGGCCGATTTCGAACTGGCGGAATGCCTGCGCAACATCCACCGCATTGCCGAGATTCGGCTGCATGACAAGTTCGGCACACAGCCCGTTCAGGGCAACCTGGTTTGGGACTGGGCTGAAGCCCTGGCTGAACACAGCGAACCCGGCTACGCCGAACAGGGCCAGTTGACGGTGACCTACATGACGCCAGCGCACCAGGCCTGCGCGGCGCAATTGCGGGCCTGGATGCAGGCATGCGGTTTTGACGAGGTCACGCGGGATGCGGTGGGCAATGTGGTGGGGGTCTACCATGGCCTTGACCCCGACGCGCCACGCCTGTTGACCGGCTCACATTACGACACCGTGCGCAACGGCGGCAAATACGACGGCCGGCTGGGCATCCTGGTGCCGATGGCCTGCGTGCAGGCCCTGCACGCGCAAGGGCGACGGCTGCGCCATGACATCGAGGTGGTCGCCTTTGCGGAAGAGGAAGGCCAACGCTTCAAGGCCACCTTCCTGGGCTCCGGTGCGCTGGTGGGCGACTTCAAACCCCACTGGCTGGATCAGGTGGATGCAGACGGCATCAGCATGCGACAAGCCATGCAGGCCGCCGGCCTGTCGGCCAGCCTGGACGACATCACCCCATTGCGGCGCGACCCCACGCGTTACCTGGGCTTCGTCGAAGTGCACATTGAACAAGGGCCGTGCCTCGATGAGATGGACCAGCCTCTGGGAGTTGTCACCGCCATCAATGGCAGCGCGCGCTTTGCAGGAGAGGTCATCGGGCAGGCCAGCCATGCGGGTACGACACCCATGGGCCAGCGCAAGGATGCGGCCGCGGCCGTGGCCGAACTGCTGCTGTACGTGGAGCAACGCGCTGCGCAAGATGCAAACTCGGCGAAAGGCCCTTCGGTGGGCACGGTGGGCGTGCTGCAAGTGCCCGCCGGATCGGTGAACGTCGTACCGGGCCGATGCCAGTTCACGCTGGACCTGCGTGCGCCCGATAACGAACAGAGAGACGCGCTGGTCGCCGACGTGCACAAGCAACTGGCGGCCATCTGCCAACGACGCGGCCTGCGCTTCACACTGGAGGCCACCATGCAAGCCAGTGCTGCACCGTCAGACCCTGCATGGCAAGCCCGCTGGGAGGCCGCGGTAGCCAAACTGGGCTTGCCGGTGTTCAAGCTGCCCAGCGGCGCGGGCCACGACGCCATGAAGCTGCATGAACACATGCCACAGGCCATGCTGTTCGTGCGCGGCGGCAACGCCGGCATCAGCCACAACCCGCTGGAATCCATCACCAATGACGACGCGCAGCTTTGCGTGGACGCCTTCATGCACCTGCTGGAGCAGCTATGAGCACGCAAGCCGAGCATTACACCCAACTGGACCAGTGGATCGACGCACACTTTGATGAAGAGGTCCGTTTTCTGCAGGCGCTGGTGCAGGTCCCGACCGACACACCACCGGGCAACAACGCCCCCCATGCCGAGCGCACCGCCACCCTGCTCCAGGATTTCGGCTGGCAGGCGGAGGCCCATCGCGTCCCGGACGATGAGGTCAAGGCCTACGGCCTGCAAAGCCTCACCAACCTGATCGTGCGGCGCCGCTTTGGACAAGGCGGCCGCGTGATCGCGCTCAATGCGCACGGTGACGTGGTACCGCCTGGTGAGGGCTGGACCCACCCACCCTATGGCGGCGAGGTGGTGGACGGCAAGCTGTATGGCCGGGCTGCGGCTGTGAGCAAGAGTGATTTCGCCACCTACAGTTTTGCCTTGCGTGCGCTGGAGGCTCTCGCCGCACAACACCCCCCTGCCGCCTTGAACGGCACGGTCGAGCTGCACTTCACGTATGACGAGGAATTCGGCGGCGAACTGGGCCCCGGCTGGCTGCTCAAGCAGGGCCTGACCAAGCCCGATCTCCTGATTGCAGCGGGCTTCAGCTACCAGGTGGTGACCGCGCACAACGGCTGCCTGCAGATGGAGGTCACCGTGCACGGGCAGATGGCCCACGCGGCCATTCCCCATACCGGTGTGGACGCATTGCAAGGTGCCGTGGCCATCCTCAACGCCCTGTATGCCCAGAACAAGGTGTACCAGGGCATCACGTCCAAGGTAGCGGGCATTGAGCACCCCTACCTGAACGTGGGCCGCATCGAAGGCGGCACCAACACCAACGTCGTACCGGGCAAGGTGGTCTTCAAGCTGGACCGCCGCATGATCCCGGAAGAAGACGCGGTTCAGGTCGAAGCCGAGATCCGCCGCGTCATCGAAGCGTCGGCAGCCAGCTACCCTGGCATCCGCGTCGACATCAAACGCCTGCTGCTGGCCCACTCGTTGCGCCCGCTACCCGGCAACGAAGCGCTGGTGCAGGCCCTGCAGCAACATGGCCAGACCGTGTTCGGCGAGCCCATCCCCACCAGTGGCACGCCGCTGTACACCGATGTGCGCTTGTACGGCGAGCATGGCATCCCCGCAGCCATCTATGGCGCCGGCCCACGCACTGTGTTCGAGTCGAACGCCAAGCGCGCGGATGAACACCTGGTGCTGAACGACTTGCGCGGCGCCACCAAGGTCGTGGCGCGCACCCTGCTGGATCTGCTCAGTTGAGCGCCTCCTCTCCGAGCTACCGGCCAGATATCGATGGCCTGCGCGCTGTCGCCGTGTTGTCGGTGATCGCGTTCCATGCCGCCCCCTCGGCCATGCCCGGCGGCTTCGTCGGCGTCGACATCTTCTTCGTGATCTCCGGCTTCCTGATCTCCAGGCTCATCCTGCAGGGCCTGGATCAGCAGCGCTTCACGATGGCGGACTTCTACAAGCGCCGCGTCAGAAGGATCGCGCCCACGCTCCTGATCGTGATGCTCTTCAGCCTGGTCCTGGGCTGGTTCCTGCTGTTCGCCGCCGAGTACGCGCAACTTGCCCGCCACATCGCCGCCAGCGCCGCGTTTGCGCAGAACGTCAATCTCTGGCAGGAAAGCGGCTACTTCGACCATGCAGCGGACACCAAGCCCATGCTTCATCTCTGGAGCCTGGCCGTGGAGGAGCAGTTCTACATCGTCTGGCCACTGTTGCTGGCCGCGCTTTGGAAGCGGCGGCAGAACCTGCTGCCAGCCACGATGGCCCTGGGTTTGCTGTCGTTCGGGGCCTGCCTCTACCTGTCGCGCCACAGCCCCAGCGCGGCGTTCTACCTGCCTGTCAGCCGCTTCTGGGAACTCATGCTGGGTGCATGCGGCGCCCATGTGGCGCTGTATCGTCCGCCTCCTGGCCGGTATGCGAACCTGCAGAGCCTGGTCGGGGCTTTGCTCATCGCGGGTGCCTTGCTCTTCATTGACAAGCACACCCCCTTCCCTGGCTGGTGGGCGCTGCTGCCAACAGGCGGCGCCTTGCTCATCATCCACGCCGGCCCGCAAGCCTTTGTCAACAAACGGCTCCTGAGCATTGGGCCTTTGGTGGCCCTGGGCTTGATCAGTTACCCGCTCTATCTGTGGCACTGGCCCTTGCTGAGCTTCCTGAGAATCGGCTCGGGCGGGTACCCGCCTGCTGTCTGGATCGCGGCCTGCCTGCTCGCCGCGCTCATCCTCGCGTGGATCAGCACCACGCTGGTTGAACGACGGATCAGGGCCGCACAGGATGGCCGCCACGTGCCCACCTTGCTGGCCCTGCTGGGCACCACGCTGGCCGTGGCTTGCCTCATCGCCGTGAACGAGGGTCTGCCTGAGCGCACCATGGCCAGAAAGCTGGGTGATGGCAACACGCAGGATGTCTTTGCGGGCGCTCGCCAATCCGATGGCAGCTGCAGCCGGCTACTGCAGCTGCCGCCCTTGCACGAAGAGATCTGCCTGAGCAATGCGGCCGCACCCAGGCTGCTGGTCGCAGGGGACAGCCATGCCATGGCCCTGTACGCATCCATCCGCGGGCGTCACACAGCCGTTGATGCGCTGTTGTTGTCGGCGCATGGCTGCGAGCTCTACCCCGAACTCACCTACGCGCCCTCGTACCAGAAGGACTGGGGCAGCAACTGCACGGACATCGCGCGCCGCGTGCAATCTGCCATCCGGTCCATGCCCTCGATCGACACCATTCTGCTGGTCAACCACTACCCCCAGTTGGACGAGGCCCCATCGCCCTACCGAAGCGATGCGCAGCGCTTGAGCAAACCGGCGGCCTTCCTGCAGGGCCTGTCACCCCTGATCACCGAGGCAGAAAAGGCCGGCAAACAGATCGTCTTCGTGGTGGATGTGCCCTATTTGAAGCAAGACCCGGCCACCTGCATCCAGCGCCTGCCCTGGTTCAAAAGACCGAGTTGCCGCTACAGCCTCGCAGAGCACCTTCAACTGCGCCAGACCTACCTGGCCCACGTCCGGCAACTGCAAGCGGCCCATCCCAGGCTGCGGGTCTACGATCCCACCCACCTTTTTTGCCCTGGCAACAGCTGCCTGGACCAGCTGGAAGGGCACGCGCTGTACAACGACGCCAACCACATCAGCCCTTACGCATCGGGCTTGATCCTGCGAGACATGCAGACCAAGGGGCTGGTCCACCTGACCTCACCCGACCCGTGATGGCCCACAGGTCGCGCAGTCTTGAGACAATCGCGGCATGGCTGCGCCCGCCCCCCTGATACACACCTCCTTCTACCGCTTTGTTGCACTGAGCGATCCTGACGCCGTCGCCGAGGTTCTGCGCGAACTGGTTCAGCCGCTCACGGGCAGCGTGCTGGTCGCGCCCGAAGGCATCAGCGGTGCCTTGGCGGGCAGCGCGTCACACATCGAGGCGTTCGAACAGGCCCTGCATGACGACCCTCGGCTGCACGGCGCCTTTGCCGACATGCCTTTCAAACACAGCGCCTGCCGCACGCCGCCCTTCTGGAAGGTGCGCGTTCACCGCAAGCCCGAAATCGTCGCGCTGGACCTGGACGGCGTCACCGGCGTGGTGCCCGATCGCGCCGAAGGCCAGCACCTGAGCCCGCAGCAGTGGCGCGAGCTGATTGCGCAAGACGACGTCGTGCTCATCGACAACCGCAACAGCTTCGAGTACCGCCTGGGGCGCTTCAAGAACGCCATCGACCCCAGCGTCGGCAACTTCCGCGACTTCCCCGGCTACGTACAGGCCCATGCCGATGAATGGAAGGCCCAGGGCAAGCGGGTGGCGATGTACTGCACCGGCGGCGTGCGTTGCGAGAAGACCAGTGCCTGGATGCAGCAGTTTGGCCTGGATGTCTACCAGCTCGATGGCGGCATCATGAACTACTTCCAGTCCATGCCGGATGCGGACAAGGACTGGCAAGGCGAGTGCTTCGTGTTCGACAACCGCGTGGCCGTCGACACCCGACTGCAGGAGACCGATACCACGGCCGATGAGGTCTACCGCAGGGATGTGCCCGATGAACTGTGGCGTCTGGAGCGTGCCCACCGACTGTCAGCGTTCACACCCAAGGTGCCCAGCGCCCCCGCCGCGGCACAGCCCGGCGAGGACGACAAAGCTGACTGAGCACGTGACCATGCTGCCGACCATCAATGGCGTCAGCCCCAGCTGCGTCGCTCTGCCCCAGGGGTCTTGGGCGACGATGCTGGACTTCCTGGCTGAACGCATTCCCGCTGTCCCACGCGAAGACTGGGTCCGGCGCATGAGCCTGGGTGAGGTCGTGGACGCACATGGCCAGGCCGTCGCGCCGGATGCACCTTACCGCGCCCAGACCAAGCTGTATTACTGGCGCAGCCTGCCCTTCGAGCACCCCGTGCCGTTCGACGAGGCCGTGGTCTTCCAGGACGACTACCTCGTGGTCGCCTACAAGCCCCACTTCCTGCCTGTCACGCCCAAAGGCCGCTACCTGCAAGAGACGCTGCTGGTGCGCCTCAAACGCAAGCTGGGCATCGACACCCTGGTGCCCATGCACCGCATTGACCGGGAGACTGCGGGGCTGGTGGCCTTCACCATCCAGCCGCACACGCGCAACGCCTACCAGAGCCTGTTTCGTGACAAGGCCATCCACAAGACCTACGAGGCGATTGCCCCGTTGAACCCCGCACTCAATCTGCCCATGCGCTACCGATCGAGGCTGGAAGAAAGCGCGCGCTTCATGGCCATGCAAGAGGTTGAGGGCACCCCCAATGCCGAGACGCACATCGAGCTGATCGAATCGGCATCGGGCCTTGGCCGCTTCAGGTTGAGCCCCATCACCGGCCAGAAACACCAGTTGCGTGCCCACATGTGCGCACTCGGCATGCCCATCCTGGGCGATCAGATCTACCCCGAGCTGCTGCCGGCGCTGCCACCGGAGGTCGCACCGGACTTTTCGAGCCCCCTGCAGCTGCTGGCCCAGTCGCTCAGCTTCACCGACCCGGTGACCGGACAGCAGCGGCATTTCCACTGCGGGCGCAGCCTGGATCTGCAAGCCGCTATCCAGGCAGCACGAGCGCTGCGGCGCTGACCGTCGCCAGCGCCGAGTCCTGGCACCTCAGCCCAGGGGCCTCAGCACTGCGCCATGCTTTCACCCATGCGGATGGGTTTGCCCGCAGCCCATGTGGGGTTGAAGCTCAAGGGCCCCTTGGGGAACAACATGACCACGGTCGAACCCAGCAGGAAGCGGCCCATTTCATCGCCCTGTTTGAAGCGGATGTCCTGGTCGTCATAGCGCCATTCGCGCACCTGGCCCGTGCGCGGCGGGTTCACCACGCCATGCCACACGGTGGCCATGCTGCCCACGATGGTGGCGCCGACCAAGGTCAACACGAAGGGGCCACGCGCCGTGTCGAACACGCACACCACACGCTCGTTGCGGGCAAACAGGCCCGGCACACCGCGCGCCGTCGCCGGGTTGACCGAGAACAGGTCGCCCGGCACGTAGATCATGCGGGTCAGCTTGCCATCACAGGGCATGTGGATGCGGTGGTAGTCCTTGGGGCTCAGGTACAGCGTGGCAAAGTGGCCGTCCTGGAATTGCGCAGCCAGTTGTCCATCCCCTCCCACCAGGGCCTTGGTTGAGTAGGCATGGCCCTTGGCCTGGAAGATCTGATCCTGGCGGATGGGCCCGAACTGGCTGATGGCGCCGTCCACCGGGCTGATCAGATCGGCCTTGGCCAGCGGGCGGGCCCCAGGCTTCAAGGGGCGCGAGAAGAAATCGTTGAAGGTGGGGTAGCTGGCGATGTCCGGGTTGGCGGCCTCGCTCATGTTCACGCCGTAACGCCCCACGAACCAGCGGATGAAGCGCGTGGTGGCGGCACCGCCTCGCAGCGATGCCAGGGCACCCGCGAGCTGCGTCAGGGCCTTCTTGGGCAACACATACTGCAATGACACGAAGAGACGATCCGACACGAGGGCCCCCAGGGGTTTGAACGAAGCCGGGCATTTTATCGTTGTGGCCCCGGGGCCTCATTCACCCCCACAATCCGGACGAGATCAAGGTGCATCAGGCTCGGCTCGGGTACAAAGCAGGGCTGGATCGCAGTCATCCCACGGAGTCCTCGCCCATGATGTTCCCCCTTTTGGCCAACGCCTTCGCACGCCCTGTCTCTGGGGCCATCGCCCTGACGATCAGTGCCATCGCAGCCCTCGGTACCCATGAGGTGGCGCACGCGGCCGACAAGTTCACCTACATCACCAACTGGTATGCCGAAGCCGAGCACGGCGGCTTCTACCAGGCGCAGGCCACCGGCCTGTATGCCAAGGCCGGGCTGGACGTCACGCTCAAGATGGGTGGCCCCCAGGTCAACCTGATGCAGTTGCTCGTGGCCGGTCAGGCCGACTGCGTCATGGGCTACGACGTACAGACCATCCAGGTCTGGGAAAAAGGCATCCAGGCCGTGACCGTGGCGGCGGCCTTCCAGAAAGACCCGGTCGTCATGATCGCCCGCCCGGACGTCAAGAAATTCGAGCAACTCAAGAACAAGACGCTGCTGGTGGGCAGCGCTGGCCAGGTCACCTACTGGCCCTGGCTGAAGACCAAATACGGTTTCACCGATGCGCAGATGAAACCGTACAACTTCAGCATCCAGCCCTTCCTGGCCGACCCGAACATCGCGCAACAGGGCTATCTGGCGTCCGAGCCCTTCTCCATCGAGAAGGAAAGCAAGATCAAGCCGAGCGTGTTCATGTTGTCCGACCTCGGCTGGCCGCCCTACGCCATGACCGTGGTGTGCTCCGTCAAGACCATCCAGGCGCGCCCGAAACAGGTTGCCGCTTTCGTCAAGGCATCCATGGAAGGCTGGAAGAGCTACCTCAAGGGTGACCCGACGCCAGGCAACTTGCTGATCAAGAAGGACAACCCCAACATGACCGATGACCTGATCGCCTACGGCATCGCCAAGATCAAGGAACAAGGTGCGGTCATGGGCGGGGATGCGGCGACATACGGCATCGGCATCATCACCGACGAACGCATGAAGCAGACCTATGACCTGCTGGTGCAGCACAAGCTGCTGGACCCGGCCAAGGTTGACCTGAAGAAGACCTACACGACCCAGTTCGTCAAGGACCTGAAGGTCATGCCCTGATGGACGACAAGGCGCTCCCTGCGGTTGAACTGACAGACGTCGAGCAGGTCTACCCCAATGGCACGCGGGCGTTGATGCCGGTGTCGCTGCGCATCCAGCCAGGTGAATTCGTGTCCCTGCTGGGGCCGTCGGGCTGCGGCAAGAGCACCCTGCTCAAGATGGTGGCCGGGCTGTTGCGCCCTACGGCGGGCCACATACAACTGTCCGGGCAGGCTTTGTCCTTCGTGTTCCAGGAGGCCACGCTCATGCCCTGGGCCGATGTGCACACCAATGTGCGCCTGCCGCTGGATCTGGCTGGCGTGCCCCGCCCGCAAGCCGACGGCCGCGTGGACGAGGCCTTGCAGCTCGTGGGCCTGAGCGCTTTTGCCCGGCGGCGACCGCGCGAACTGTCCGGCGGCATGCAGATGCGCGTGTCGATCGCACGGGGCCTGGTCACACGGCCCAGGTTGCTGTTGATGGACGAGCCCTTTGGTGCGCTCGATGAGATCACCCGCAACAAGCTGGATGCCGACCTGCTGGCCTTGTGGCGCCAGCAAGGCCTCACGGTGGTGTTCGTCACGCACAGCATCACCGAGGCGGTGTTCCTGTCCTCCCGCGTGATCGTGATGGGCGCGAGGCCTGGCCGTGTCGTCGAAGACCATGCACTGGCCCACCCCTGGCCGCGCGACGACGACTACCGCACCAGCCCGGCCTTCAACGCCCATGTGCGCCATCTGCAGCACAGCCTGAGCCAGGCCTCGGTATCCACGGGGGATGCGACATGAGCGCGCTCACCGACAGGCTCAAGCAAGCCGTCAAGCAGGTGGCCCTGCCCATGTTCATGGCCTGTGTGCTGCTGGGTATCTGGCAGGCCTGGACGACGCTGCAAGACATCCCCGAATACCTGGTGCCCTCGCCCTGGGTGATCGCCAAGACACTGGTGGCGAACTGGGCCGTGCTCAGCAGTGCCTTGCTGGTCACCATCAAGATCACGGCGCTGGCTTTCTTCAGCGCCACGGTGCTGGGGGTGCTGGTGGCCTTTGCCATGGTGCAAAGCCGCTGGATCGAGGCGGTCTTCCTGCCCTATGCGGTGCTGCTGCAGGTCACGCCCATCGTGGCCATCGCCCCGCTGATCATCATCTGGGTGAAGGACCCGACCGCCTCGCTGGTCGTGTGCGCCACCCTGGTGGCCCTGTTCCCCATCATCTCCAATACCACCATCGGGCTGCGCAGCGTGAACCCGGGCCTGGCGGCTTACTTTCAACTGCAGAAGGCCACGCGCTGGCAGACCCTGCTGCGCCTGCGCATCCCCTCCGCCTTGCCCTACTTCTTCGCGGGCCTGCGCATTTCGGGTGGCCTGTCGCTCATCGGGGCCGTGGTGGCCGAGTTTGTGGCCGGCACGGGGGGCACGGGCACGGGCCTGGCCTATCAGATCCTGCAGTCCGGCTACCAGTTGGACATCCCGCGCATGTTTGCCGCGCTGGTGCTGATCTCGGCCACCGGTGTGGCCGTGTTCGCCTCGCTGGCGGCCTTGTCACGCTGGGTGTTGGGCGGCTGGCATGAAAGCGAGATGCGCTGAGCCCAGCGCATCGCCACGCCACACGCCGCTCGGCTTCAAGCGGATTTCGGCCCTGATAACCCTACACATTTGTCAGGCAAATACAGGCCCCACTCGTTTTAAGACGACTGGTCATATTATTTGTCCATGCCCCGCACCGCCGACAAAACCGACATCCCGAGACGCTTGAGCGAAGCGGGTTACGCCCTCTTCAATCAACTGGGCTACAACGCCACCGGGATCCAGCAGATCACGGACAAGGCTGGCGTGCCAAAGGGCTCCTTCTACAACCACTTTGACAGCAAGGAAGCTTTCGCGGCACAGATCATCCGCAACTACGGCGCCTGGGTGGACAAGGCCTGGGACACCGCCATGCAAGGCGCACCCGCCGACGCGGTAGAGGCCATGCGCCACCTGTTCGCCAGCTTCATTCAGCACCACGAGAACACCGGCTTGCAAGGCTGCCTGGTGGGCAACTTCGCGGCTGAAATGGCCGAATCCAGCGCGACCTGCCGCACCGTGCTGTGCGGCGTGATGGTGGGCTGGCGCGAGCGCCTCGCCGAACTCATCGCCCAGGCCCAGGCCCACCACCAGATCCGCTCGGACCTTGACGCCCTCACCCTCTCCGGCTTCTTCTGGGATGCCTGGGAAGGCGCGGTGCTGCGCATGAAGGTCGAACACAGCACGCAGGCGCTCAAAGAAGTCGTCGACCTGATGCTCGACAAGTTCTTCAAGCCCTGAATCACACATCTTTGCCGAACCCTTTTGTCGTACCCATCTGGCCGCATGAACGGCCGTAACCTGACCCAAACCGGAGCCACTTCAATGGGAACCCAAGACGCACTCTTCCAGCCCTTCCAACTGGGCGACATCACGCTGGCCAACCGCATGGTGATGGCCCCCCTGACACGCAGCCGCGCCGAAAAGGGCAATGTGCCGGGCCCGCTGACGGTCGAGTACTACGCACAGCGCGCCTCCATCGGCCTGATCATTGCGGAAGCCACGCAGGTGTCGGCCACGGCGCAGGGCTACCCTTCCACACCCGGCCTGCACACCGCCGAGCAAGTGGCCGGCTGGCGCAAGGTGACGGATGCCGTGCACGCCAAGGGCGGCAAGATCTTCGTGCAACTGTGGCACACCGGCCGCATGTCGCACACCGCCTATCAACCTGGTGAGCAAGCCCCCGTCGCACCGTCGGCCATCGCGGCCAAGGCCAAGACCTATGTGCACGGCCAGGGCATGGTCGACACCTCGGTGCCCCGCGCCCTGGAAACCGCTGAAATCGCCGGCGTGGTCAACGACTTCCGCACGGCTGCCCGCAACGCCATTGACGCCGGTTTCGACGGCGTCGAGATCCACGGTGCGCACGGTTACCTGATCGACGCCTTCCTGCGCGATGGCTCCAACAAGCGCACGGACCAGTACGGAGGCAGCATTGAAAACCGCGCCCGCTTCCTGCTGGAAGTGATGGCCGCCGTGACCGCCGAGATCGGTGCCAGCAAAGTAGGCATCCGCCTGTCGCCCGTGTCGCCTGTCAACGACTCCAGCGAAAGCAACCCGCAAGCGCTGTTCGAGTACGTGGTGCGCGAACTGGAAAAGCTGCACCCCGTGTACATCCACGTGGTGGAAGGTCACACCGGCGGCCCGCGTGACAACGCCCCGTTCGACTACGAAGCCCTGCACAAGCTCTACAGCGGCGTGTGGATGGTGAACAACGGCTACACCAAGGACATGGCGCAGGAGGCCATCGCCAGCGGCAAGGGCGACCTTGTCTCTTTCGGCCGTCTGACCATCAGCAACCCCGACCTGCCCCGCCGCCTGCAAGAGAACGCGCCACTCAACGACCTGTTCAGCGACACCGGTCTGTACGGCGGCTCCGGGGCGCACGGCTACACCGACTACCCCGCCCTGCCGGAAAAACGGCCGCCATTAAAACGCCCCCGGTTCATCTCTGGAATTGACAAGGCTTGTTGTCAATACCAGAATGGCCGGGCCTTTTCATGGGCCCCGCCGTTCACAATGATCCTTTAGGAGACAAAGACATGACCATTGCCAACACCGCCGTGCTGATTGCAGCCGTGATGCCCGTCATCACCATGGGCATTGCCAAGGCGGCCTCCGCCGGCAAGAAACGCAGCCAGGGCGGCTACGACAACAATGACCCACGTGGCTGGGCTGCCAAGCAGGAAGGCTGGAAGGCCCGCGCCGCCGCCGCGCAGAACAACGGCTTTGAGGCCCTGCCACTGTTCGTGTTTGGCGTGCTCGCCGCGCAAGCCGCCGGACTGGATCAGGCGCGCACCGACCACCTGGCGCTGGCCTTCATCGGGCTGCGCATTGTCTACACGGCGCTGTACTTCGCCAACATTGCCCCGCTGCGCTCGCTGGTGTGGGCGGGTGCACTGGCCGCCAACATTGCCATGTTCGCGCCCACGTTGAGCAAGCTGTTCTGAGCTTCTAGGCTGCCTTGACTGCCGCTGCGGCGGCTTGCCCTGACCTGGCTGCAACACTGGCGGCGAGCGGGCTCAAACAGCCCATGTCGATCAGGCTGGCCCGCACCGCTTCATCCAGGGGCGTGCGGGGCTCCTGTCCGATCAGGTGCCGCAGCCTGGCGTTGTCCAGCCTCAGTGGCACTTGCCACAGGTAACGCATCTCAAGGATCTCCCGGAACAAGGGCACCACGGGAGACAAGGCCGTCAACACCCACCAGGGCAATCGCTTGATCGGCAAGCCAGGGTTGCCCGATGCACGCCGAACAGCTTGCGCGATCTCCTCACCTGAGGCCAACCAGTGCCCTTCGACATGCACGACCTCGCACATGGCCAGCCGCTGCGGCTCACGCCGATCCAGGTCGAGAAGCAGGGCCACCGCTCGCGTCACGTCTGGCAAATAGGCCCAGCTGTGCCCCACGCCCGGCACACCCGGGTACACCACCTGTCGCAATGGCCGGCCCGGTTTGACCATCAGGTTGCCGAACCACGAAGCGGGCGCATGCCCCCCGAAAAAATCCCCCGCGCGTACCACCAGTGAACGCAAGGGCCGAGCTGGATCGCTGGCCGCGTCACGCAGCATCTGCTCCATCTCCACGCGCACGGCCCCTTTGCTGGTGAGGGGGTGTTGCGGCGAGTCCTCGCCAAGCAAGTGCCCCGCATCCGGGCCAAAGTTGTAGACATTGCCGGGCAGCACCAGGCGGGCGCCCACCTCGCGTGCCGCAGCCACACTGCTGGCCAACATCGGCAGTGCCAGTTCACGCCAGCGCTGGTAGCGCGGTGGGTTGACGGCATGCACGATCACGCTGGCCCCCTGCGCGGCTTGCCGCACGTCGGCCGCCACACTGGCATCGCCCAGGTGCCACTGCACACCCTCCAGCCCACGCCAGGCAGGCGAGCCCGAGCGCACACGCGACGCCATGTCTGCATGCCGTGTCAGGGCATGCACTGCCCAGCCGTGGGCCAGCAACGTGCGGGCCATCTCGGAACCGAAGCCGCCCGTTGCGCCCAGGATCAAGGCCCGCGAGCGGGACGAAGAAGGCGTGGCAGCCCCGGCAGAGGCCGATGTCTTTGCGTTCATGATGGGTACAAGAAGTCAGAACAGGCTCATCCTAGGCGCGACAAGATCATTCATCAATTGCGTAGCGATGCATATCAGCTATACATTTCCGCATGCCCTCATCCGACATCGACTGGAACCTCTACCGCGCCTTCCTTGCCGTCATGCGCGAGGGCAGCCTGTCTGCGGCCGCGCGTACCCTGGGTACGACGCAACCCAGCGTTGGCCGGCATGTGGCCGCACTGGAGGCCGCATTGGGCATCGCCTTGTTCACGCGCGGGCCGGGCGGGCTCAAGCCCACGGCCGCTGCGCTGGCCATCCAGTCCTCCGCGCAGGCCATGGACGCGGCAGCCCAGCACGCCCAGCGCATGGCCTCTGGCGCCGAGCAGGACGAGCGCGGCACGGTTCGCATCACCGCCAGCCACATGATGGGCGGGGAAGTCCTGCCCGAACTCCTGAGCCGCTTCCAGGCTCGGCACCCCTTGGTCACCATCGAGCTGGTACTCAACGACAAGATGGACGACCTGCTCAAACGTGAAGCCGATATCGCCGTGCGCATGGCCCGCCCGACCCAGAAGGCCCTGATCGCCAGGCGCCTGGGCCGCGTCGACGTCGGCCTGTATGCGCATCAGCGCTACGTCCAGCGCCGGGGCTTGCCCCGTACCCTGGCCGACATGGCCCAACATGCCCTGATCGGGCCTGACAAAGGCACCGTGGCCACACGGCTGGCGCAACAGCACGGCGTGGCCTTGTCACGCGAGATGTTCTGCTTTCGTTGTGACAACGATCTGGCCTTGCTGGCGGCCTTGCGCGCAGGCCTGGGCATTGGCGGCAGCCAGATCGGCATCGCCCGGCGTGACCCTGAACTCCTGCCTGTGCTGCCCGACCAGCTCACCTTCAGCCTGGACATGTGGCTGGCCACGCATGGGGATTTGCGCCACAACAAGCCGGTGATGGCCCTGTTTCGCTACCTCACGCAGGAACTCGGTGCCTATGCCTTGTCCAGTCAGAGAACTGGGCGGCAAGGCGCGGCATGATTGCAGCAAAGGCCGCCGCGCCGGCGGTATAAGCTCCATGCATACCGCATCAGACATCTCGCAGGCATCGCATCAGGAGTTTGCATTGAGCCATCGCCCCCTCACCCTTGAAGAAGCCCGCGTCCTGGCCGTGCTGGTGGAAAAGCAGCACACCGTGCCAGACAGCTATCCTTTGTCGCTCAACGCTCTCACTTTGGGCTGCAACCAGAAGACCGCGCGCGAGCCCGTCATGCAACTCAGCGAAGCCGACGTGCTGCAGGCCATCAACGGCCTCAAGGAGCTCAGCCTGGTCAATGAAGTCAGTGGCAGCCGCGTGGTGCGCTTTGACCACAATGCGGCGCGCGGCCTGGGCGTGCCCAGCCAGTCGGTGGCGCTGCTGACCATGCTGATGCTGCGCGGCCCGCAAACGTCCGCCGAGCTGCGCCTGCACACCGAGCGCCTGCACCGCTTTGCCGATGTGTCGTCGGTGGAAGGCTTTCTGGAAGAGTTGGCAGACAAACAGCCGCCGCGGGTGGTCAAACTGCCGCGAGGCCCAGGCGAACGCGAGAACCGCTTGACGCATCTGCTGTTCTGTGAGGCACAGATCCCGGTGGCGACTTCCTTCGCGCATGGGGTCACCTCTTCGGCGCGCG
>JACPOH010000204.1 GCA_016185075.1 Aquabacterium sp.
ACGTTCTGGCCCAGCAGCGTGACTTCCTTCACACCCTGGTCGACCAGATCGGCCACCTCGGTCAGCACGTCATCAAAGGGGCGAGAGACCTCTTCGCCACGGGTGTAAGGCACCACGCAGTAGCTGCAGTACTTGGAGCAGCCTTCCATGATGGACACGAAGGCCGAGGCGCCCTCCTTGCGCGGTGGCGGCAGGTGGTCGAACTTTTCGATCTCGGGGAAGCTGATGTCCACCTGGGGGCGCTTCAACTGCTGGCGCTTTTCCAGCATGGCCGGCAGACGGTGCAGGGTCTGCGGGCCGAACACCACGTCCACATAGGGTGCGCGCTCGATGATGGAGGCGCCTTCCTGGCTGGCCACACAGCCGCCCACGCCGATCATCACGCCCTTTTCCTTGAGGTGCTTGACGCGGCCCAGGTCACTGAACACCTTCTCTTGCGCCTTCTCGCGGATGGAGCAGGTGTTGAACAGGATCAGGTCGGCTTCTTCCGGGTTGTCGGTCGGCGTGTAGCCCTTGGCGGCGTTCATGACGTCGGACATCTTGTCCGAGTCGTATTCGTTCATCTGGCAGCCATAGGTCTTGATGTAGACCTTCTTGGTGGCAGGGGCCTCGGAGGTGGCTTCGGTAACGGGGGCTTGCGGCGCGGTGCTCATGGCGGGGACTTCTCGGGATCGGGGGCTTGGGTCGGGTCTGGGATCAGGGCTTGGACCAGGTCTGGCTGACGGGGTCCCAGATCCAGGTGGCGGCTTCGGTGGGCGTGGTGGGCCACAGCCTGGCGGCTTCATCGGCCTTGAGGATCCACACGTTCATCAGCAGCCCCAGCGTGTCCACCGTGTAGTTGACCTTGTACTTCTGGCCGATCAGGTTGCCCGACAGCACCAGGCGGTTGTCCAGGTCGCGGATGCGGGCACCGGGTGCCAGGCGGGCGGCCTTGCCGTTGAGCAGGACCTCGGGTGGCTGGCCAAACAGGATCTCGCCGCGCAGCGACTGTTTGAGGATGGGCGTGGCGCGGCCAATGGGCGTGTCCGGGTTGGACAGCGGGATGCCGGGTGTGGCCGATGTGCTTTGGGATGCGCTGGCCGAGGCACCCAGGACGGCGCTCTGGGCAAAGGTCAAGGCAGGCACAGCCAGGGCCAGAGCGGCCGTGACCGACGTGAGACAGCGGGGCATGGTGTAGATCCAGGGGCTGTTGATCGGAGTGGCGATTCTACGGCAAGGGTGTCCGCCGATGTGGGTAATATGCGGGGCTGCAGGTCGCCCGAAGGAGGCGCCCCGATATGGGAGAAACACATGGGTTTGGTCGATTTCATCAAGAAACAGTTCATCGACGTCATCGAGTGGACAGAATCCACCGATGGCGTGCTGGCCTGGCGCTACCCCTTCGAGGACCGTGAAATCCAGAACGGCGCGACCCTGGTTGTGCGTGAATCGCAAGTGGCCCTGTTCGTCAACGAAGGCAAGGTGGCCGACCTGTTCGGCCCCGGCACGCACAAGCTGACGACGCAGACCCTGCCATTGCTGACCAACCTCAAGAACTGGGACAAGCTGTTTGACTCGCCCTTCAAGAGCGATGTGTACTTCTTCAGCACGCGCCAGCAGCTCGACTTGCGCTGGGGCACCAGCCAGCCCATCACCCTGCGTGACAAGGACTTTGGCGCCGTGCGCCTGCGGGCCTTTGGCAACTACGCCGTGCGCATGGCCGACCCGCGCAAGTTCCACACCGAGGTGTCGGGCACACGTGAGGTCTACAACGTGGCCGATCTGGACGGGCAGCTGCGTGGCCTCCTGCTGCAGCACCTCAGTGATGCAGTGGCCCAAAGCGGCATCCCTTTCCTGGATCTGGCGGGCAACCAGATCGCGTTCGCCAAGGCCTTGTCCGAGGCAGTCGCCCCTTCGTTTGAAGCGCTTGGCCTGAAGGTCGAGGGCCTGACCGTGCAGAACGTGTCCCTGCCCGAAGAGCTGCAGAAGATCCTCGACCAGAAGATCGGCATGGGCATGGTCGGCCAGAACATGGGCCAGTTCATGCAGTACCAGGCCGCACAGGCCTTGCCCACGATCGCGGCGGCATCGGGGCAGGGCAGTGGTGTGGTGGGTGACGCGGCGGGGCTGGGCGCGGGGCTGGCTCTGGGCCAGGTCATGGCCCAGTCCATCCAGCAAGGGCTGCAAGGTGCGCAGGCGGCGACCGGTGCCGCACCTGCTGCCGCATCTGCCACGGTCGGCATCCAGCCCGACGAGATCATGGCCACCATCGAGAAGCTGGCCGACCTGAAGGCCAAGGGCATCCTCACCGAAGACGAGTTCAGCGCCAAGAAGGCCGAGCTGCTCAAGAAGCTCGTCTGATCGGCGGGTGGCGTTGTCATGAGTGATCAAGGCGCCGGCAGCGGCGCTGGTGGTGGCACGGGTGGTGTGCAGCGTGCCTGGCGTGCTGCCTGCACGTTCTGTGGTGCGCCGGTCGAGTTCCGATCGGCGGCGTCGCCCATGGCCGTGTGCAGCTTCTGCAAGAGCACGCTGGTGCGCGATGGCGACTCGCTGCGCCGCATCGGCCAGAGCGCGGCCCTGTTCGATGACCACAGCCCCCTGGCACTGGGGGCGCGCGGCCAGCATCAGGGCGAAGCCTTCACGCTGATCGGCCGCCTGCAACTGGCCTACAAGGACGATGCCGGCGAAGAAGGCCGCTGGACCGAGTGGCACGCCCTGTTCGACAACGGGCGCAGTGGCGCGCTCAGCGAGGACAACGGCGCCTACGTCCTGTCATTCCCCTGGCAGCCCTCACAGGTGCTGCCGCTGCGCGACCTGATGCAGGCTGGCATCGGCCAGAGCCGGGTGATCGACGGCCAACCCTGGGTGCTGTCCTCGCGGGTGTTGGCGCACACCCATGCCGCCGAAGGCGAGTTGGCCGTCAAGCCGTATGTCGCGCGCGAGTTCACGGTGCTGGAATGGCGCAACACGGCCGGTGAAGTGCTGTCCATCGAGCCCGAAAGCGCGCCGGTGCGCCTGGACGTGGGCCGCTCCGTGCAACTCGCCGAACTGCGCCTCTCAGGCATCCCCGACGCCAAACAAGCGGCTGAAGCCAAGCTGCAGGCCAAGGGCATCGAGTGCCCCCATTGCGGCACCTCGCTCACCCCCACGCTGGACAACGCGAAATCCATTGTCTGCACCAGCTGCAAGTCCGTCATCGACATCAGCAAGGGCCTCGGCAGTGACCTCGCCTACTACCGCCAGGACAACACGCTGGAGCCCTTGATCCCAATGGGCAAGGTCGGCACGCTCAAGTTGGGCGGCAAGTTCGACAACTGGCAGGTGGTGGGTTACCAGGAGCGTTGCGATGTGCCCGCCGATCCGGACGAAGAGCAGACCTTCTGGCGCGAGTACCTGCTGTACAACCGCATGCAGGGCTTTGCCTTCCTCGTGGATGCGGAAGATGGCTGGAGCATCGTGCGCACGGTCACCGGTGTACCGGCCATGAAGGGCGATTCGCTGGTCTACCGGGACGTGACTTACCGCAAGCGCTACACCTACCCTGCCAAGACCACGTATGTGCTGGGCGAGTTCTACTGGCCCGTGCGCAAGGAACAGCGCACCCTCAACACCGACTTTGCCGGCCTGGGCAACAACAGCCATTTGCGGCTCAACCGCGAGCAGACGGGC
>JACPOH010000205.1 GCA_016185075.1 Aquabacterium sp.
GATGGTGCCGAAAACGAAGCACGGTTCTCGAAGCGCCTCAATGTCGAAAGACTGACATGTCGCGACACCTGTGCTGCCATCCGCGCCCTTTTGCCCAACAGCAGTGGCGCCGCGTCAATGTTTGTCGACGTGTCTTGTCTGTCGCGCCAGCAGATGGGCTCGATCTTCTCGGAAATCAAGCGCCTTGCACGCAGCGGGCCGGTGGACCTTCAGATCGGTTACAGCTTGGCGCGCTATGTGAAGCCAACCGCCCAATGGTCCTCCGCCATACGCCGCATCGCACCGGTGAACGACGAGTTCGCAGGCTGGACTGCAGCTCCGGACAACCCAATCGAGCTGATAGTAGCGTTGGGGTATGAAAAGGGTAAAGCTATTGGTGCGGCGGAGTACTTGGAGCCCGGAGACACCTGGCTGTTCATCCCGACCTCTCCTGAAGAGAAGTACCTGGAGGAGGTGCAAGAGCAGAATAAGGACCTGCTGCAGGAGCTGAATGACAAGCAAATGCAATATGGGGTGATGGAGCCCGTCGATGCCTACCACTCGCTCCTGTCTCTCGTACGTGGGACCCGACGCACTGCGCGTCCCATCCTGCTTCCATTCGGACCGAAAGTGTTCTTCGCACTGTCCCTACTGGTAGCAATGATCATCGAGGAGGCTGCAGTTTGGTTCGTCGATGGAGAGGTAATCCCCCCATAAACCATTGCTCCGAGAAGTAGAGCTATGCGGCCATGGCCAACCGCTGCTTGGGGGTGATGCCGCCCAAGGCCATGTTTGGGCGTTCATGGTTATACGTCCACATCCATTGTGTGGCGTGCATCCGGACCTCATCGAGGTCAGTCCAATGGTACTGCGACAGCCATTCGTAGCGCACGGTTCGGTTAAAGCGTTCCACGTAGGCGTTCTGTTGTGGCTTGCCTGGCTCGATGTGTTCAAAGCGAATGCCCCATTGCTTGGCCCACGCCTCGATGGCCGCGCTGATGTACTCCGGACCGTTGTCGCAACGGATCACCTGTGGCTTGCCGCGCCACGCAATGATCTGCGTGAGTGCTCGGATCACGCGCAACGTGGGCAGTGAGAAGTCAACCTCAATGCCCAGTGCTTCGCGGTTGAAGTCGTCAATCACGTTGAACAACCTGAAGCTTCGACCATCTTCAAGCTGGTCGTGCATGAAGTCCATCGACCAGACCTGATTGATGGCATCTGGCACAGATAGCGGCTGGGGCTTCTCACGTACCAGGCGCTTGCGTGGTTTGATGCGCAGGTTCAACTCCAGCTCCCTGTAGATGCGGTACACGCGCTTGTGGTTCCAGGCAAAGCGCCTGACGTTGCGCAGGTACAGGAAACACAGGCCAAAGCCCCAGTTGCGGTTGTTGTCCGTCAGGCGCACAAGCCAGTCGGCTATCACGTCGTTCTCAGCCTGGTGCTTGGCCTGGTACCGATAGCACGCCTGGCTGATTCGAAACGCCTGACAGGCCACCTGGATCGATGCGCCGAATTCCTTGACCGCGCGTTGAGCCATCTCGCGGCGGCGAGATGGCTTCACCACTTTTTTGCGAGCGCCTCCGTGACGATCTCGGCCTTGAGCTTCTCTTCGACGTACATCTTGCGCAGCCGGCGGTTCTCTTCCTCCAGCTCCTTCATGCGGGCCATCAGCGAGGCATCCATGCCGCCAAACTTGGCTCGCCACTTGTAGAACGTGGCATTGCTGATGCCCAGCTCTCGGCACAACTCTGGAACTGCCAAGCCAGCCTCCGCGCGCTTGAGGGCTTCGATGATCTGGCTGTCGGTGAATCGGGACTTCTTCATGGTAGAAATTTTCCTTCGAAAATCTCTACTTCTCACGACGCTGGTTTTTTGGGGGGATTACCGAGAGAACACATCCAGCACAGACCAAGGTCAGCCCTCGCCCCACGCTGTAATACTCAGCTGTCGGATCGAACCAGTGCCCGAAATGTCAGACGCTGTTTGAGGGGCGCAATCGGCGCTTGGTCAAGCGGAACCGACGAGAGAGAACGCGTCGAAACGCTAACCGCCAGGACGGGAGGCCGAATTGGCCAGCCCCCTCACAGCCGTACCAACTGAATGGAAGTGCGGTCTGGCGAACCTTGCGAATAAGGGGTATGGGGCGCTGCCGTCCGACGGCAAGTTCCAGCTTAGAACCGACTACTTGACAGCATAAAAATTGGTTGGCGAGGTGCGCCACCGAACTCCGAGTCAAATCACTTGCCGCTGCGTACCGTTTAGGCTGGCAATTGACAAACCTACCCCAACCGACGACCGCATTTGACTGATAGTGGCTGGAGTGGTGTGTTTGGTCGCAGCATGAAGCCCATGTAGTGCTACGCTTCAAAAGACCTTTCAATTCAACTCGTTTTGAAACTATGTTTCGCCATGGCAGAAAGCCGGCAAACGCAGTTTTGAAACTATGTTTTGAATTTTGAAACTTTGTTATGCCTTTCCTGTATTGAAGCCATGTTCCAACGCCTCACCATCCCCGTCACGTCTTTTGAACAGAACTGCTCGCTGGTCTGGTGCTCGGACACCAAGGAGGCGGCCCTGATCGACCCGGGCGGGGACGCGGGCACGCTGCTGGAAGCCGTGGAAGCGCGTGGCCTGACGCTCAAGGCGCTGTGGCTCACGCATGCGCACATCGACCATGCCGGCGCCACAGGGCACCTGGCCAACACGCTGAGCCTGCCCATCATCGGGCCGCACCCGGGCGACAAGTTCTGGATCGATGCCCTGCCGCAGCAAAGCCAGATGTTCGGATTCCCGCAGGCCGAGCCCTTCACGCCCACGCAGTGGCTCAAGGAGGGTGACACGGTGCAGATCGGGCTGTGCAAGCTGCAGGTGCTGCACTGCCCGGGTCACACGCCCGGCCATGTGGTGTTCTACGAGCCCAGCACGCGCCATGCCTTCGTGGGCGATGTGCTGTTTGCCGGCAGCATCGGCCGCACCGATTTCCCGGGCGGCAACCACGCCGACCTGATCAACGCGATCAAGACCAAGCTGCTGCCGCTGGGCGACGACATCACCTTCACGCCGGGCCACGGCCCCGAGAGCACCTTTGGCGAAGAGCGCGTGGGCAACCCCTATCTGTGATCGCCGGGGCGATCACCGAGGGCCTCACCGGGGTGATTCGGCCAGGCCCCAATAGGCCAGTGGCTCGGTGCCCAGGTGCGCCGCGCCGATCCTGCGGGGTGCATCGAAGCGGCGCTCGGGCTTGGGCGCCCGCTCGTACAAGGGCATGACCTTGGGTAGATTGGCCTGGATCTCTTCGATGCGGGTCGAACTCGACGGGTGGGTCGACATCCACTGCGGCGGTGCACCCTTGGAGGCCGCCGACATCTTCTGCCACAGGCTGATGCCGGCACGAGGGTCATAACCCGCGCGTGCGGCCAGCTCCATGCCCACCAGATCGGCTTCGGATTCATTGCCGCGGCTGAACTTCAGCGTGAGCAACTGGCCGCCCATGTTGAGCAGGGCATCGCCCATGTTGCCCAGGCCGAACAGGCTGGAGATCAGGCCGGCGCCCATGCGCGTGGCCGAGGTCTTGCCCATCTGTTCGCGGGCGTGTTCGCGCAGGGCGTGCGCCATCTCGTGCCCCATGACCATGGCCACTTCGTCATCCGTCAGTTTGAGCTGATCCAGGATGCCGGTGTAGAAGGCGATCTTGCCGCCAGGCATGCAGAAGGCGTTGAGCTCCTTGGAGTTGAGCACGATGACCTGCCAGCGCCACTGGCGGGCGCGCGGGTTCCAGTCCAGCGCAAAGGGGATGATGCGGCTGGCAATCGCACGCAGGCGCAGCACCTGGGGGTGGTTGTCGGGCAGCAGGGCGCCTTGCGAGCGGGCCTCGGTGGCCAGTTGCACGTACTGCTGCTGGGCGGCCGCCTCCACCTGCTCGGCGGGCACCAGGCGCGCCAGCACGGAGGTGCCGCGTTCGACGTCAACCCCCTCGCGCGCGAAGGCGGCCGGCGCGGCCACGGCGAGCGACAGCGCACAGGCAGACACCACGCGTGCCAGGGTTCCAGACGCCATTCGATTCAGACCAGACAGACTCATCACGACACCACACAAACAGACGAAAAGGCCAAGCGACAAGGGCTTAACGCAGCCCGGCCCTGTTCAGCATACGCCGCACCGAAGGCAACAGCACATAAGCTGGGAACGACAACCAGAAAGTCAAGAAGAAGAAGGTGGCATAGCCCATTTGTTCCACCCCCAGGCCACCCGCCCAGCCGGCCACGGCGCGCGAAAACGCGAAGATGGACGACAGGATGGCGTACTCGGTGGTGGCGCGCTCCTTGTCCACGATGCCCATCAGGAAGGCCATGAAGGCCCCCGTGCCCAGGCCGCTGGTGAAGCTCTCCAGGCCGCTGGCGGCATACACCGCCGCCTGGTAGTGAATGCTCACTTGCATGCCAGGCTCGGTGTGCGGTACATACCAGGCCGCCGCGGCATACGCGAAGTTGGACAAGGCCTGCGCCAGGCCCAGCACCCACAGGCCCTTGAAGATGCCGACGCGGTCCACATACCAGCCGCCCACCAGGCCACCGGCAATCGACAGGCCCAGCCCCACGTTCACACTGACCAGGCCGATCTGGGCGGGCGTGAAGCCGGCATCCACCCAGAAGGGCTTGACCATGAAGCCCATGGCGGCATCCCCCAGCTTGAACAGCAGGATGAACAGCAGCACCGGCAACATCCCGGCGCGCCCCAACAAGCCCACCCAGGCGCCGAACACGGGGCCATCGGCCATGGCCTGTGCCTGCGGGCCGCGTGCGGCCGTCACCATCAAGCCTGCGCCAGCAAACATCAGCCCCACGGGCACCGCCCCTTTGAACCACCAGGCGCCTGAAACGGCCTGCACCGCCTCCCAGCCAACGGCCTTGGCCACCGGCCCCAGCACGGGCCACAACAGCCCCAGCATCACCAGCCCGAGGGCCACCAGCCACAGCGGTTGCGCGCGCACGGCGGCCCACTCGCGGGCCGAGGCGCCCTCGCTGCGCGCCACGCGGGGCGGCTGGGCGGGCGCCATCAGGATGCACGCGCCATTGATCAGCATGAGCACGGCACCCAGCCCGTAGGCGGCCGTCCAGTTGGGGTGGCCGGGCTCGCCCAGGCTGCCGGCCACGACCAGCAGCCCCCCGGCCGCCAGCATGCCCACGCGGTAAAAGCCGATGCGCAGGCCGTTGGCCACGCCGTACTGCCCTTTGGACAAGAGCTCGATCGTGTAGCCGTCGGTGGCGATGTCATTGGTGGCCGACAACATGGTGAACGCGGCCAGCAAGGCCCAGGGCCAGGTGGCCCCCTCCCCCAGCGCCTGAGGGTGGGTGGCCAGCGCGGCCAGCACCAGGGCCATGCCCCCATTGGCGCCGGCAATCCACCAACGGTGCCCGCGCCAGGCGTCCACCAGCGGGGCCCACAGGAACTTCACCGTCCAGGCCAGGCCCAACAGGCTCAGCAGCCCGATCTCGGCCGGGCCCACGCCAGCCTGGCGCAGGTTGACCGGGAACAGGTCATAGAACAGCCCCAGCGGCAGCCCTTCCGAGAAGTACAGCAGGGCCACCCAGGCCATCAGGGCGCGGGGGCTGGACAGGGGTGAAGCGGCCGAACCCGGCTGGCTCGATGGAGGCGATGACGACGGTGCTGACATCCGGGGATTGTAGGAAGCCCCGTGCAAGCCCGTTAATGCACCCGTGAAATCGGACTTATTGCCCGTTTACCGGATGCGGACAGCGAGATGATCCGCCTGGTGTCGGCTTGCACCCCGTTGCTGCCGCCATGCGCTTTTTGCCAGGAGGCCTCATGAATTTCCGTACCCGCATCCGCGCCCTGCCGCTGAGCGCCGCCGCCGTGTTCGTCATCGGTGTGTCGGTCAGCTTCTTCGTGGGCGAGCGCACGTCCAGCGTGCTGGCGCACATGCACGAGGTCGACAACCCCCACATGGCCTACGTGACAGCGGTTGACCGAAGCACCGAACAGTTGCGTCTCACACTGCAGACCGCGGCCGCCGAGGGCGACAGCGAGCGCCTCAAGGAAACCGACGCCATGGTGGCCTCGGCACGGGAGGCCCTGGCCGGCATGCAAAAGCTGCCCGAGAAAGCCGCCACAGCCAAGGAATTGAGCAGCGTATTCGAGAGCTACCAGAGTTCGGCCATCGGCGCCACGCGGGCGCTGGTCAACAAGCAGAACCCCGGCGAGCAACTGAACCAGATGCAAGGCAGCCAGGCCAGCCTGCACAAGCTGCTGACCCAGCACAAGGACGCGGCCAAGGCCGCCATCGAGGAAGCGCAGCGGGCGGCCACACAAGGCGTCAACACCAACCTGTGGGTGACGGTGGTCACCGGCCTGCTGGTGCTGATCGTGCTGGCGGTGGCCTCCCAGATCATCATCACCTCCGTCTGGCTGGACTTTGGCGGCGAGCCCTCGGAGTTGCGCGAACTGGTGGGCCGCATTGCACAGGGCGATCTCAATGTCGAGTTGGCGCACAACCCCAAGGACACCGGCTCGCTCAAGGCCTCGGTGATCGCGATGACACACCGGCTGCGCGACACCATCGGCGTCATCCGCCACGCCACCGACTCGATCAGCACGGCCTCGTCCGAGATTGCCTCGGGTAATCAGGACCTGTCGCAGCGCACCGAGCACACCGCGTCCAACCTGCAGCAGACCGCCAGCTCGATGACGGACCTGACCAACACCGTGCGCCAGAGTGCCGATGCGGCCCGCCAGGCCAACCAGATGGCCACCGGTGCGGCCACAGCGGCCCACCGCGGCGAAGAGATCGTTCAGCAGGTGGTGGCCAACATGGCCGAGATCAATGACGCCAGCCGCAAGATCACCGACATCATCACCGTCATCGATGGCATCGCCTTCCAGACCAACATCCTGGCGCTCAACGCCGCGGTGGAAGCGGCCCGTGCCGGTGAGCAGGGCCGAGGCTTTGCCGTGGTGGCCGGCGAGGTGCGCACGCTGGCCCAGCGCAGCGCCAACGCCGCCAAGGAGATCAAGACACTGATCCACTCCTCCAGCGAGAAGGTGGAATCAGGCTCGAAGCTGGTGCAGGACGCCGGCCAGTCCATGAGCGAAATCCTCGGCAGCGTGCAGCGTGTGTCGGACATCATCGGCGAGATCACGGCAGCAGCCGGCGAACAGAGCCAGGGTATCGGGCACGTGAACCAGTCGGTGAACCAGCTGGACCAGATGACGCAGCAGAACGCGGCGCTGGTCGAGCAGTCGGCCGCGGCCGCCGAAAGCCTCAAGGACCAGGCCCTCAAACTGGCGCAAGCGGTGGCAGCCTTCAAGCTGGGCCCCTCGCAGGGCAGCGCCATGGCCACCGAGCCCCGTGTGACGCCCACCACACAGGCCCGCCCGGCCCCGGTCACGCCGGTCAAGCCCGTGGCGGAGGTGGCGACGCCCCCCGTGGTGCGCGCCAGCTTGCCGGCACCGGCGGCCACCGCCGCCACCGTCACAGCAGCAGCGACCAGCTCCGACAAGTCAGAGGGCGACTGGGAAACCTTCTGAGCGCGCCTTTTGGGCTACCCTAACGCTTTCTTGCAGCCTGGCTGCAACATCGCGTCACCCAGCCCATGCCCGCCCCCGTCGACAGCCCCTTGCCCTCGCTGAAGTTCGCCGCCAACCTCTCCTGGCTGTACACCGACCTGCCCTTTCTGGACCGGTTCGAGGCCGCTGCGCGCGATGGCTTCAAGGGCGTGGAATGCCTCTTCCCCCATGAGCACCCCCAGGCCGATGTGGCCGCGCGCCTGCGCGACACCGGGCTGCAGCTGGTGCTGTTCAACGCCGCACCGGGCCACTGGGCACAAGGTGAGCGTGGTCTGGCGTGCCTGGATGGGCGCGAGGCGGACTTCCGGGCCAGCATCCAGTCGGCACTGGATCTGGCCGGCGAGCTGGACTGCCCGCGCATCCATGTGATGGCCGGCCTGTGCCGCGCCGA
>JACPOH010000041.1 GCA_016185075.1 Aquabacterium sp.
TTCGACGGTTATTGGGAGGACATCGGCACGATCCAGTCATTCTGGAAGGCGAACCTCGATCTCGCCGCCGACGAGCCGCCATTCGACCTTTACACCCCGGATGCCCGCATCTTTTCGGCAGGATCCGGGAAAGCCGTGTCCATCAGGCTGCTGATGGCCTGGTTGCGTTGCAAGGTGGAGAGGTGCGCCGATTGCTTCAGGGTCTGCACCTGCGCACGCACTGTGTCGATACGGCGGTTCCAGTCGGCTTCGGCGTCGTCCAGCTCCTTGAGGCGCTGGGCCTTGTCCTTGCCAAAACGCGCGGCACGCTGCTGGTACAGGGCGTCGGGGTCGGTGCCCTGAGGCGGCGCGAACAAGGCCTGATCGGGGTCGGGCTTGTTCAGGTTGCCGCCGTTCATCACCCGGTCGATGTCGGCGGCCAGTTGGGCCTCGTCTTCCGCGTAGAAGGCCTTGGCCCATACCGCGCCCAGCACCTGCTGGCGCACCTGCTGGTGTTCCTGCAAAGCGGCCTGCATGCTGGCGAGGTCGGCGGGGTTCGCTGCGTGCACGAAGCGGTGCGATTGCAGTTGCAGGTAGCGTTCCCAGATGGCGTAGATGCCGGTGGCCAGCTCGGGGCCGAGGTCCTGCTCGGCGTGGCTGTGCATGAGTTTGCCCAGCTCTTGCAGGCTGGCTTCACCCATGGCCAGCAGGTAGAAGTCGAAGCGATCACGCAGGGCACGGTTCGGCTTGAGCGCCTGCCCGCGCACGCTGCCCCAAGGGGGCAGGTCCACGCCACGCAGCGAGCCTTTGACCCGCAAGGCCTCGTCCAGCTGGGCTGGTGTGCGCGAGCTCATGACGCCAGCCCCTTCGGTGGCCGTGCCACCACTGCCGGGCGGCGGCAGGGCCTCCAGCCAGCTGGGCCCTGCCTCGGGCCGCGGCGACGGCCCGCTTGTCGGGCCCGTCGAGGCTGGCCACCAGACTGCACTCGCCGCCGCGATGGCAGCGGGTGCCGCCACCCAGCCCCAACGACGGGGCTTGCTGATGGTGAGCTTGCCGGTCTGCATCACAGGCCCTGGTTCTTCAGTCGGTTGACATGGGTGCGGAAGAAGGCCACCGGGTCTTCAGACAGGATGCCGCGCAGGCCGTTGGCCTGGTTGACCTGATCCAGGTGGTTCCATCGGAAGTTGTCCTTGAGCACCGTGCCCCAGTGTGTCGAGCAGCGGCCCACGACGCCATCGTTGGCGCCACCGGCGAAATCAACCGAGGTCAGGGCCAGCAAGGCATCCGAGTAGTCCAGCACATTGGTGGACACGGAGGTGCTGCCCACCGAGTAGAACGGCACGCCCGACACCATGGCCGCGCCTGAGCCGCAGGTACTGGTCGGGGCGCCAGCGGGGTGCCTGCTGTTGAACAGCCGTGCGCCGGCGGTGCTCAAGGAACTCAGGGCTGCCGTGGCGTTCTGCTGCGAGACGTTGCCGGTGATGCCGCCAAGCAACCAGCCGATGGGCGAGGTCCACACGCCACCGCCCGAGGCCAGGCCGATGTCGGCGACGGGGGTACCGCCATGCGGTGTGCCCACGCTGGAGATGGATGCCACCAGGCTGCTGTCGGCATCGAAGATGTAGCGCACCGTGGTGCCGCCCTGGCTGTGGCCGATCAGGTTGAACTTGCTGTAGCCATACGTGGCCTTGTACTGACGCAGCAGCTTGAGCAGCTGCTCGCCCCGCACCTCGTTGGAGTTCACGGCCGAGACCTGCGGCACCAGCACCACGGCGCCATTGCGCTTGAGGTCGTTGACGATGCCGTAGAAGTAATCGCTTCCCAGCACATTGTCATAGCCATACAGGCCATGCATCAGCACCACCGGGTAGCGCGTGGCGGTGCTTTGGGCCTGGCTCAGGGCGGGAATCGACAGGAGGGCGGCACATGCGGCCATCACGGTGACTTGTTTCATGGTCTGGTCTCCATTTGGATTGAGGTGGATGCTTGTTCATGCCCATGAGGGCGAGGGCAGTATGGAAAGGACCATGCAGGCATGCATTGGCAGAATCTGCCGATGTATTGCCGTGTCCGGCCAGATGGGGGGCAAATGTCTGGTGCCTGACAGGGGCGCCCTGTTGCAGCGTTGTGCGGCGCGCAGTCCTATGGAATCTACTGATCACGCAGGTTGCCTGCTTGGGCACACTCCGGCCATGTCAGACCAAGCCCGCGAGCCGACACTGTCGATGTCCTTTGTGGAGGCCCTGGTCCGCGAGATGGGGCTCTCCAGCGCGGCGTTGCGGCACTTCATGCGCGAGTTGCAGATCGCTGGTGGCCAGGACGCTGCTGCCTTGCCTGGTTTGAGTGCAGCCCAGTTCAGTCTGCTCTATCGCCATCTTGTGGCTTTGTCCGATGACGAGATGCCGGGCTTGTTTCCACGGCCCTTTCGCTCGGGTGCCTTGCGCCTGACCTGCATGACCTTGCTGGAAGGCGATACCTTGAGCAAGGCACTGCGAAGATGGTCGCACCTGCTGCGGCAGTTGCAGGACAACTTCGTGCTCGACATCCAGCAGGCCGATGGCCGCTGCCACCTGGTCATTCGTCCGACGAGCGATGAGCAGGTGCTCAAGCCGCTGGCCACCGACTTGTTCATCAAGCTGGTACATGGCATGGCCTGCTGGCTCACGGGCAAGACCGTGCCCCTGCGACACGTGGCGCTGAGAACCAGCCGTGTACACGTCTGTGGCGAGCTGATGAACTGGTTTCCAGGGCCCTTGCGTTTTGACCAGGCCTGCAGCGCCCTGGCGCTCGATGACAGCTGGATGGACCAGGCCGTGGTGCGCGGCAAGCCGGATCTGGAAGCCTTCTTGGCTGCTGCACCCGGCAACTGGATCACCTGTCGCTTCGATGAGGAAAGGTTGCACGAGCGTGTGCGCCGCTACCTGGAGAGCGTGCTGCCTGCATCGGCCACGGCGGACAGCGCAGCAGCTGCCCTGCACTTGTCGACCCGTTCCTTGCACCGTCGCTTGCACCAGGAGCAGACCACGTTTCAACGCATCAAGGACGAGCTCCGGCGGGATCTGGCCATGCACAAGCTCACGCGTGGTGCTCAGCCCATCGCGGCAATCGCTTTCGAGTTGGGCTTTGACAGCATCACGTCATTTCACCGCGCCTTCAAGGGCTGGACCGGGGCCACGCCCGGTGTGTACCGACTGCAGCGCCAGCACGTGCAGGGCCAGGCTCAGCCAGGCGAGGAGGCTGCGTCAGGCCGCCTGGAATGACAGGACCGTGGCCGGAACGTGTGCACTGGAGGGGTGGATGTCCAGCGCGGAGGGCAGCTCCGCGACCTGGTTGAGCCGATCCCAGTCCAGGATGTCGATGTGGCCGTAATGGCGGCGGATGATGCTCATGGCCTCCAGGTCCTTGAGCGCCAGGCCCACGGTCTGGCGCGTGACCAGCATCAGCAAGGCGATCTGTTCCTGCTGGAAGGGCACGGTGGTGCGGGTGCACTCCGGCAGCACCGACCACTGCTGCGTGGCCAGCATCACCAGGTAGCGCGCCATGCGTGCATTGCGCGGCAGGTGCGCCATGGCATCCAGGGCGAGCAAGGCCGTGCGCATCTTCTGCGCCAGCAATACGCCGAAATGCAGCGCCAGGCCCGGGTGCTCGCGCAGCAGCTGGTCGGTCTCGGCGCGCGGCAGATGCAGCACGGTGCAGCTGTCCTCCGCAGTGCCATCGACGCTTCTGGGCTGTCGGTCAAACAGCGAAATCTCGCCGAACCACTGTGAGGCCTCGGTCAGGCCCATGATGCTTTCCCGGCCGTCAGCATGGATGTTGCTGAGCTTGAGCACGCCTCTGACCACGCAGTACAGGCCATCAAAGGGTGCGCCCCGTTCGAACAGCAGTTCGCGGGCGCGCAGATGCCGCACCGTCATGCGGCTCAGCAGCAGTTCGGCTGTTGATGCAGGCAGGCTGGCAAACCAGGCGCCACGTCGAACGACGGGCAGGTAAGACAGTGCAGTGGTCATTTTCGGGTACGGCATGGTGAGCTTCCCTTCGCTTGCAGTGCCACAAGCTTCTTCCGTTGGAGTCAGAGCTTGTGTTTTGCCACGCAGGGTCATGCATGCCAACTGGGGCTTGTCACGAGCCAGATTGACCGGTTTCAGTCAATTGCCGCCGCACGCGAAGGCCAAGGCCCTTGACCGTTGGCTGGCGTGCCCTCAAGCCGCGGTGGCCACCACCACGCATTCACGGCGCAGCAGGGCCAGCGCATCGTTGTGCGAGGTCACCGCGTCGCTCAGCAGCAGGGGCTGGGCCTCTTGCAGGAACAGGCGCCACAGATCGGCGTAGCTCTCGCGCAGTGCGGCGGGCGCATGGGCGGCAATGAAATCGCTGGCCAGCTTGGGGTGCAGGCCTGATTTGCGGATCTTGCGGATCAGCGTCGCCGCGCTCTTGTCGGTCATGCTGGTCTTGGGCTTGCTGCCTGCGGCGATGTGCAGGAACACGGTGAGCAAGGCGTCTTCATCGGTCTGGCCCAGCGTGGCCTTGCGCCATTCGCTGGAAGCCGTGCGCTCGTGGTGGTCCACCTCGGCCAGCGCGTCCTCCGTCCAGAAATAGCGGCCCATGAAGGCGGCGGTCTGGGTGAACAGCTTGCGGGGTGACAGCGCGGCATCCAGGATGCGGGGCATGTCGGCCAGCAGCGAGCGGCGCACGCGCTCCACCGCCTCGTGAAGATGGGCAGGCAAGCCGGCGGGCACGGTGAGGCCTTCTTCGCTGGCCAGCATGGGCTGGCGACGCAGCACGCCGATGGTCTTTTCGAAGCCGATCCAGTCGGGCAGGGCTTCGCGGCCCACGGCTTCGATCAGCAAGGCGGTGCGGATCACGGCCTCGGCATCGGCGCCGTGTTCTTCCAGCTCTTCGGCATCCACACCGAGGGACTGTGCCAGCCAGGTGGCGGCTTCGATCAGGTCGGCGGCATGGCGGCGCGAGGCCAGCTCGGCGCGGTAGTCGGCCAGGCTGCGCAGCGTCCACTTGGCCAGCTGCGGGATGTGGTCATTGGTGAAGCCACGGCGCTCGCTCAGGCCGAAGTGGCTGCTTTGCGGCATGCCGATCATTTTTTTCAGCATGTCCGAGCCGCCCTTGGAGCGCGACAGCAGGGAGTGGTCGCGCAGGGCCTCGGCGGCCTTGCGCAGATCCCCGTCGCACGAGTCTTCCAGGTAGAGGCTGATGAGGTTGACCATGCGCTCGCGGGCCTTTTCCAGCTCGGGGCGCAGGAATTCGCTGCCGAAATAGGCGGCGATTTGCACCATGCCCTTGGGCGCTTCCACGCACATGGCATCCAGGCGGTTCTGGTCGATCAGGCCGTGCTGCACGCCGTATTGCAGTGCCTTCTCGAAGAAGGGGCGCGCGTCGTACAGCGAGATGGCAGACGGCTCGGCAGACGATGAGGAGAAGGTGGCAGACATGGTGTGGAACCTCGAATCAGATGGCCGACCTCAAATGGCCGATTCTTCGTCCGGGTCGATCGCGGCCTGCGTGATGCGGCCACGGTCGGTCTCCGTGGTCTCCACCCGGTGATCGGTCTCTTCTTCCTCTTCCTCTTCGGGCGCGTCTTCACCTCGGCGGGCCTTGGCGCGCAGCACCAGCAGCATCTAGCCGAACAGGTCGGGGCACTGGTAGCGCAGCAGCCAGGCCAGCTCCATCCAGTCGTGGTCGGCCACTTCTTCGTGCTGCAGCACGGGGCGCACATGGGCCGAGGCCAGCAGGGCTTCTTCCGACAGCATCTGGCCGTCGTCTTCCACGGTGTCGAAGGTGCCGGTGCGGGCAAAGCTTTCGACGCGGCTCCACTTGTCGCTGAAGTAGTCGGCCAGGGCTTCGGCGCCGCCTTCCAGGTCACCCAGGGCGTTGAGGAACTCGATGGGGTCGGCGTCCTCGCGGAAGATGATGGAGTTGACCATGCCGCGCAGGTGGGTGCGGGTCAGGTCCTTGTAGCGCTTTTCGATCACCACGGCGCGGGCGAACTGCTCGGGCGTGATCAGCATGTTGATGACCGAGTCCTTGGACGGGTCGTACTCGCGGATCACGGCCAGGATGTCCTTGGGCGGCAGCTGCTCCAGCACCACCATCAAGGCCTTGTCACCTTCGCGGTCGGCCAGGTCCACCAGGATGGCCTCGGCGCCCACGATGTCGCCGGCGGCAATCAGGCTTTGTGTTTGTTGGATGAGGGCAATCTCGTTCATGGTCGGTCTGCTCGGGTTGGGCTCAGGTCTGATCAGTCTTTGCGGTCAAAGCCTTGTTCGGCCAGCCAGTCGGCACCGGCCTCGTCACGGGCACGGGCGTCTTCGTCGTCGTCGCGCTCTTCGGGTGGCAGGTCCTCGTCGCCATGGTCATCGCGATCATGGTCTTCCTCGTCGCCGTCTTCGTCGGATGCCAGCGGCGCGCGGCCATCGGGGCGGTCGTACAGGTAGGCCAGGGCGGCGGCCACGGTCATGAAGCGCTGGCCGTCGGCCTGCTGCAGGAAGGTGTCGGCCATGTCTTGCGCCCAGGGCGCGATCTGCACGCTGGCGCTGATCTCGTCCCAGTCCGGGCATTCGTCGAGCTCGCCGCTGACGACCTGGTTCATCACGCCGGGCTCCAGGAAGCGGAAGGCCTGGTGGAAGACCACGGCCACCATCTCGGGGGCAACTTCAGTCATCTGCAGCAGGAAATCGAGGGACTTGCGCTTGTCGGCCAGGCGCTGGCGCAGCACGTCCTTGCCCTCGGAGTCAAAACTCAGGTCGTCCATCTCGGCCTGGTAGGCGGCACGCAGATGGTGAAAGGCGGGGGACAGGTTCATGGACATGCAGGCAGATGAGGGCAAATAACGGAAAAACGCTCAAAGAAGCACTCGGAAGCGCCCTGTGGGTCAGATCAGTGCGCTGAAGTAGTTCAGCCAGATGTCCCGGGCGGTGTCGATCGGGCTGTCCAGCAGGTTGCGGCGGCGGTTGTCGTCATAGGCCTGGCGCTTGTCCGGGTCGGACAGCACATCGTAGGCCTCCTGGACGGCCCGAAAGCGCGCGGGGGCGTCGGGCGCGCTGTTGCGGTCCGGGTGGTACTGCGAAGCCTTCTGGCGGAAGGCTTTCTTGATGTCGGCCAGGGTGGCGGCGCTACCCAGGCCAAGGGCGGCGTAGTGGTCGGTCATGAGGCCTCCATGGGACACGGCGGGGCACAAAAAGGCGCGGCAGGAAAGCGCGGCCGGGCGTGAACTGTACTGGATGCGCGGGCCAGGCGTGTACATGGGGGCGAGACGCTCGGCCACAATGGCGCCCATGAACGCTTCTTCCAAAGCGCCAGCCGCCCCGATGCTGGCCTGGCACTACACCCTGGGTGTGCACCTGCTGCGCATCCTGGAAAACGGCTGCATCCTGCCGCAAGACACCCCCGAGACGCCCGCCGTGGAGTGCCCGGTGGCCTGGTTTTCCTTGAACCAGCAGCATGACCCGTCCGCGCTGAAAAGCATCCTGCTCAATGGCCAGCCCCAGCCGCCCACCCTGGCGGTGATGCGGCAGCTGGGCAACGGGGTGTACCGGCTGGGCATCAGCCCGCGAAACCTGTTGGGAGGGGAGGCGCTGCGGCGCGAGGCGCGCATCAGCAAGGCGCGCTGGGCCGAGCGGCTCAAGCAAGCCCGGGCCCAGGGGGCCAACGCGGCCGAGTGGTTCGGGTCGGTGGACCCGGTGGCCGCGTCGGACTGTGTGATCGAGGTCCTGGGCGACGACGGCCGCTGGCAGCGCGTCGCCTCCTGAAGCCCTGTTCGGGCTGGGACTCAGGCCTCGTCGGTGTCCGCGGGCAGCTCGGGGGCCGGGTTGCGGCGGGTGTCGTGCTTATCGATGACGGTGGCCACGGCGCGCTTGAGCTTGGTCACGGCGCCCTGGATGGCCTGGTGCGCGTTGGGTGCGTGGTCCTTCACCACCACGGGTTCGAACTTGCTCAGACGGGCCTCCAGCGTGCACACGATGTCATCGGGGTTGGGCTTGGCGTGGCTGACGGCATCGGTCACATGGGCTTCCACGCGGGTGACGTGGTCGCCAAAGCGGTGCAAGGCTTCCTTGACGACGGTCTCAAGGTGTTCGGCCATGCCCTTGCGGCCATCAACGTGGGTATCGGTGTTCAGCAGGACTTGCATACAGGTCTTCTTCTAGAAAAGGAACAAGGCCAGTGTAGACCTTGGCAAGGCCCGTCCACCCGAGCGAGTGGACACAAGGGTTAGCACGCACTCAGGTGTTTTGACGTGGCTCATAAAGTCGGTCACCCTGCTCACTCGCCTGTGGTGGGCTGGACAACAATTCCAAGTTGGTGCTTTCACGCCGTCGCAGTACAAGAAGCAGAGGCCTTTCATGCGCAACATCGATCTTTCGCGTCTGGCTCAGTGCATCGCCCTGGCGGGGCTGATGTCGGCCACCGTGGCTCAGGCCGCGCAGCCCTTTCAGCCCTGGTTGCCGCCACATGGGCCGCTGCATACCCTGGCACCCGAGCAGTTCACCGACCGCCTGGTCGTCAAGTACCGTGATGCCGCCTCGACCCAGGCGCCCAGCGTGGCCCAGCTGGAGGGGGGCCGTGTGGCCGCGAACCGGCAAGGCGTGAAGCTCCGCCACCTGCGCCGCATGGGTCTGGGCGCTGACGTGATCAAGCTCGACCGGCATCTGCCCCTGGCGCGCGTGCGGCAACTGGCCGACGAGTTGAAGGCGGGTGACGCCAGCGTCGAGTACGCCGAGCCCGACCGCATCCTCTACCCGATGATGACGCCGTCGGACACCTACTTCGGCTACCAGTGGGATCTGTACGAGGCCGCGGGTGGCATCAATGCGCCCGCAGCCTGGGACAAGGCCACGGGGGCCGGTGTCGTGGTGGCCGTGGTGGACACAGGCGTGCGTCCGCATGCCGATCTGGCGGCCAACCTGCTGCCCGGTTATGACTTCATCATCGACACCAAGGTGTCCAACGATGGGGATGGCCGGGATGCCGATGCCAGCGACCCGGGTGATGCCACCGACGCCGGCTACTGCAGCAGCGGGTCGGCGGCGACCAACAGTTCCTGGCATGGCACGCATGTGGCGGGCACCATCGCGGCGGTGACCAACAACGCGGATGGTGTGGCCGGCGTGGCATTTGGTGCCAAGGTGCTGCCGGTGCGCGCCCTGGGCCGTTGCGGCGGCTACATGTCCGACGTGGCCGATGGCATGTACTGGGCGGCGGGCGGCACGGTCAGTGGCGTGCCTGCCAACCCGACGCCGGCGCGGGTCATCAATGTGTCCATGGGCGCAACCGGCGCGTGCGACAGCACCTTCCAGAGCAGCATCAACGCCGTGCGTGCGCGGGGCGCCGTGGTGGTGGCTGCGGCGGGCAACAGCAACGGGGATGCCGGCCAGTTCACCCCCGCGAGTTGCGCAGGCGTCATCGCCGTGGCGGCCGTGGGGCGCGACGGGGGCAAGGCCTCGTACTCGAACTACGGGTCGGTGGTGTCCATTGCAGCCCCCGGTGGCGATGGCACCGATGGTGTCACCTCCACCATCAACGCCGGCCTGACCTCGCCCACCACCGATTCGTATGGCACCTACCTGGGCACCTCGATGGCGACGCCGCACGTCAGTGGCGTGGCCGCCCTGATGTTGTCGAAGAACCCGAACCTCACGCCCGACGATGTGATGGCGCGCCTGAAAGCCAGTGCACGGCCCTTCCCGGCGGCCTGTTCGCAATGTGGCGCCGGCATCGTGGACGCCAGTGCCGCGGTGGACGCCGCCATGGCCTCGCCCAGCCTGGTGACCACCATCGTCGAGGTGGAACCCAACAACAGCACGGCCGCCCCGCAAGTTCTGCAGGGTGCGCCGCTGGTGGTCAAGGGCAGCATCGCCTCATCCACCGACGCCGATTACTACAAGTTCTCGCTGCCCGCCGGCAAGCGGCTGACGGTGGCGCTGACGCCCAATGCCTCGTCCAATTACGACCTGTATGTGTACAACCTGGCGGGCCGCCTGCTGGGTTCCAGCCGCAATGGCACAGGCGCGAAGGACACCGTGGTGATCAGCAACTACACGGGGGGCAGCAACACCTTGTCGATTCGGGTGGTGTATGCCAGCGGCGTCACGGGCGCCAGCGGCACCTATACCTTGTCGCTCGCTTATTGAATATCGAGCGTTTGCGCGCGTTTGGCTCGCCTTTGTTCCCATTCTTCCCTGGGGCTGAGTGCAGGCGCCACGGGCGGCTGACGGTGCCTGAAGCGCCACAAGGCGGTCAGCGCGCCAGCGCCCATCAACAGGGCGGCACTCAGCACGCTGGGCCCGTTGAGGCCGAACGCGGGGATCAAGGCGGCGCCGGTGGCTGCGTAAATGACGGGCAGCTTGCGGTAGAGGGCGTCAGGGATCCACATGGTCGAGCTTGAGGGTGGGTGTCCTGAGGCTTATCGTCTCAAACCGGGCTGGGCTTGAGGGTGGGGGCATCTCCCTGTTGGGCGCGCCATGGCCGCACGAAACAGGCCTGAGCGTGAATTCCGCCCGTTTCGCATCCTGGCTCGCCTGCGCGCAAACCCGTATCGCTCAGGGGATGCGGTTTGCACGGTCACTCGATTGGCCGCGTGGGTCACCCCTTTGTGCAGGGGCGCGGTCGCCCAAACGAGCCTGAAGGCGCTACCTTCCCGGTTTGCGCCCTGAAGGAACGCCCCATGAACCCCAACCGCAGACTCATCGTGGCCTGGAGCCTCCTGCAAGTGACCCTGGCCGGCACCGGTTGCAGCAGCACGCCCAAGCTCACCCGCCAGACCTACACCGAGAAGGTGTCCACGGTGATGATCACGCAGGACAAGAAGCAGTTCGTCATCCTGGGTGAGCGCTACCACTACATCTTCGCCGCCCCTGAAGACCTTGTCGCCCTGCTCGGCTCGCCGCTCAAGGCCAAGGCGGCGGCGCGCTTCCAGCCTTTCCTGGTGACCGTGGACGGCGTCACCACGGGCGACTTCCACCTCACGCTGCCCGTGATGGTGTACTTCGCGGTGCTGGTGCCCATCCTGATCCCCTTGATCTTCCTCACGCGCGAGAAAAAGCCCGCAGACAAGGCGACGGCGGCCGCGGTGGCGCCCACGCCAGCCTCTGCACCCTGAGCCGACATCGGGCGGCGGCTTGTGTCAACATGAGGCATGGATCTCAGCAAGCAAGACCTGCAGCACATTGCCGATGACACCCTCGCGCACTACGAAGCGCGGGCCGAGCCCTTCTGGCAAGCCACGCGCGACCACGATGTGAGCCAGAACATCGCGACCCTGCTGCGCTTCATTGAGGCGCCCGCGCCGTTCAACATCCTGGACTTCGGCTGCGGCCCAGGCCGAGACCTCAAGACCTTCACCGAGCTGGGGCACCGCGCGGTCGGCCTGGAAGGCTCGCCCAGCTTCGCCGCCATGGCGCGCCAGCACAGCGGTTGCGAGGTGCTGGAACAAAGTTTCCTGGCGCTGGACTTGCCCCCCGCGCGCTTCGATGGCGTGTTCGCCAATGCCTCTTTGTTTCACGTGCCCAGCCAGGAGTTGCCGCGCGTGCTGCGGGCCTTGTCTGACACGCTCAAGCCCGGCGGCGTGCTGTTCAGTTCCAACCCGCGTGGCCAGGGGCAGGAGGGCTGGCAAGGCGGGCGCTATGGCGTCTACCACGAGCTCGAGGGCTGGCGTGCCTACCTGCAGGCGGCCGGTTTTGTCGAGCTGATGCACTACTACCGGCCCGAGGGGCTGCCCCGCGAACAGCAGCCCTGGCTGGCCACCGTGTGGCGCAAGCCCGTGGCCTGAGAGGGCTTGCGCCATGTCGTTCGAGCTGGTGCAACACCTTCAGCGGCAGCTTCAGGCGCGCTTGATCGAAACCCACATCTCCTGGGTGCTGCTGGATGGCACCCATGCCTGGAAGATCAAGAAGCCGGTGAAGCTGCCTTTTCTGGATTTCAGCGAGCTGGCGACACGCCGCCGGCTTTGCGAGCAGGAGCTGCTGCTCAACCGCCGCCTGGCGCCCGACCTGTACCTGGACGTCTGCCCGGTGGTGGGCACGGTACAGGCACCTCGGGTGGGCGCGCCCTTGCCGACGGGCCAGCCCGATGACGGTAGCGCCATCGAGTACGTGCTGCGCATGAAGCAGTTCGAGCCCGGTGCCTTGCTCAGCGAACGTCTGGCTGCAGGTCGTCTCGATGCCGCTCAGCTCGACAGCCTGGCAAGGCGCCTGGCCGCGTTCCACCAGGCCGCCGACAGGGCCGAGCCGGGCAGCGACTGGGGCAGCCCGGCTCGGATCACCCAGCCTGTCGACGGGCTGCTCGATGGCCTGGCGGCCCATGGCTGCGAGGCGGCTTGTGTCCGCCTGCGCCCCTGGCTGCAGGCCCAGGCGCAGCAGCTGCATGACGCCTGGCTGCAGCGCCTGGCCGAAGGCCGTGTGGTCGAAGGCCATGGCGACCTGCACCTGGCCAACGTGGTGGTGCTGGGTGACGAGGTCACCGCCTTCGATTGCATCGAGTTCGACCCGGCCTTGCGCTGGATCGATGGCCTCAACGACATCGCTTTCCTGGTGATGGACCTGCTGGCCCATGGGCGGGCCGACCTGGCCTGGCGCTTCCTGAACAGCTACCTTGACGAGCGAGGCGACCACGCCGGCCTGCCGGTGCTCCGCTACTACCTGGTCTACCGGGCCATGGTGCGGGCCCTGGTGGCGCGGCTGCGGGCTGACCAGGGTGGGCAGGATGCCGGCCCCGACTACCTGGCCCTGGCGCTGCAACTGACCGAAGCGCCTCGGCCGCGTCTGTTGATCACCCACGGCGTGTCGGGCTCGGGCAAGAGCGTCGTGTCAGGCCAGGTGATGGCGCAGATGGGCATCGCGGGGGCCATTCGCCTGCGGGCTGACGTGGTGCGCAAGCGCCTGTTCGGGCTGGGGCCGGGTGCGGTCTCCTCGGCCGAGGTGGCTGGCGGCATCTACGGAGCTCAAAGCACCGAGGCCACGTACGCACGCTTGCTGGCCTTGGCCGAGGTGGCCCTGCGTGCGGGCTGGCCGGTGATCGTGGATGCCACCTTCCTGCAGGCGTCCGATCGCGCTCGCTTTCAGGACCTGGCGCAGCAACTGGCCCTGCCCTTCCACATCCTGCATTGCACAGCCCCCGAAGCCGTGCTGCGCGAGCGTGTGCTGGCGCGACACGCCCGCGGTGACGATGCTTCCGAGGCGGATCTGGCCGTGCTGGAAGCCCAGCTGGCGCGCGTCCAGCCCTTGCTGGGCCATGAACGCGCGCGCACCTGGGTCGTGGACGCGGCGCGCCCCTGGTCGGCCCAGGTACTGGCGGCACAATGGTTGTCAGACCAGGTGCCGTGAGGAGAGGGAGCCGCGCCCATGCAACGCTTTGATGTCTGCAATGGCGATGCCGATGGCCTGTGTGCCACCGTGCAGTGGCGCTGGCACGACCCCGCCCCGGCGCGCCTGATCACGGGTCTCAAGCGCGACATCGCCCTGCTCGCGCAGGCGCAGACCTTGGCGCAGGCCGGGGACGAGGTCAATGTGTTCGACCTGTCCATGCAACGCAACCAGCCCGCCTTGCAGCAGCTGCTCGATGCCGGCGTGCGCGTGCGCTATGTGGACCACCATGCCACCGGCACCGTGCCGGACCACCCCTTGCTGCAGGCCCATGTGGACCTGGGCAGCGAGGTCTGCACCAGCCTGCTGGTGGACCACCTGCTCGGTGGGGCTTGCCGGCACTGGGCCCTGGTCGGCGCCTATGGCGACAACCTCACGGCGGTGGCCGATCGCCTGGCCATTGCCTCCGGTTTGGACGAGGCCCGGCGCGCTGCGCTGCGTCGCCTGGGCGAGGGCATCAATTACAACGCCTATGGCGAGACCGAGGCCGATGTGCACCTGCCGCCCGCCCGCTTGTACGCCCTGCTCCAGCGCTACCGGGATCCCTTGGACCTGCTCGCCCACGAGACCCTGGCCGACGAGCTGGACGCATTGCGTCGATCCGACCTGGCGCAGGCGCAGGGCCTCAGCCCGCTGTGGCAGGGCCCGCAGGGCCGGGTGCTGTGTCTGCCCGATGCCGCCTGGGCTCGCCGCGTGATGGGTGTGCTGGCCAATGAACTGGCCAACACGCAGCCCGATCTGGCCCAGGCGGTGCTGAGGCCACTGCCTGCTGGTGGCTACAGCGTGAGCGTGCGTGCCCCTTTGCGAAGGCCGCAAGGTGCGGCCGCCTTGTGCCAGGCCTTTGGTGGCAACGGCCGGGCGCGCGCTGCCGGCATCGACAGCCTGCCGACCGAGGCTCTGCCACGCTTTGTGGCCGCGTTCGCCGACGCCTTTGCCTTCAGGCCGTGAGGCCGGCGGGCCTGCCGTGACGGGGCGTACCGCTTGAATGGGTGGGTGCGCACGGCGGGTGACGCGCTGGATTTGTGCTGCGTCAACGCCGTGATCTCTCTGCCTCAGTAAGGTGGCTGTTCCCGTCTCTCGGACGCCAGCACGCCTTTCACATCATGACCATCAGCCCCGCCGCCCTTGACCGCATCGAAGCCGTTCGCCGCATTGCCCGTGAGGTGGCCGGCCCCGCGGCCGTTTCCGTGGACAAAGAGGGGCGCTTCCCTCGCGAGGCCATTGACGCGCTCAAGGCTGAAAAACTGCTGGCAGCCTACGTGCCCGAGGCCTTGGGTGGCAAGGGCTCGTCCATCGTCGAGTTGGGCCTGATGTGCGAGGCCCTGGGCCAGCGTTGCGCGTCTGCGGCCATGGTGTTCGCCATGCACCAGGTGCAGGTGGGCTGCCTCGTGCGCCACGGCCACACGCCCTACTTCCAGCAATACCTGAACGAGCTGGTGCGCAACCAGCGCCTGATTGCCTCGGTCACGTCCGAAGCGGGGGTGGGCGGTTCGGTGCGCACCAGCATCTGCAACATCGAGCAAGACGGTGACACCTGCACGGTCCGCAAGGACGGCACCGTGGTGTCTTACGGTGAAGACGGCGAAGACCTGCTGATGACCGTGCGGCGCACCAACACCTCGGCTGCCAGCGACCAGGCCCTGGTGCTGGTCAGCAAGAGCCAGTGCGAGATGCAGCAGACCAGCACCTGGGATGCCATGGGCATGCGCGGCACCTGCAGCCCGGGTTATGTCATCACGGCACGCTTCCAGCCCGACCAGATCGTGCCTGATCCGTTTGCCGACATCAACGCGCACACCATGGTGCCCTGGGCACACATCCTGTGGGCATCGGCCTGGCTGGGCATCGCCACCGACGCCGTGACCCGCGCCCGCGCCTTTGTGCGTGAGACGGCCAGGCGCATGGGTGGCAGCACGCCACCGACCGCACCGCGGCTGAGCGAAGTGGCCGCGCGCCTGCAACTGATGCGTGCCCAGGTGCGCGAACGCGCCGCCTATTACGACATGCTGATCAGACAGCCCGATGGTGGCAAGGACACGCTCTCATCCGTGGGTTTTGCAGTCGAGCTCAACCACCTGAAGATCAACGCCTCTGAGCTCGTGGCCGAGATCTGCACCAAGGCCTTGCGCATCACTGGCACCACCGGTTACCGCAACGACTCGCCCTACAGCGTCACGCGTCACCTGCGGGACGCCCACTCGGCCGCGCTGATGATCGGCAACGAGCGCATCCATGCCGCCAACGGCGCGCTGCACCTGGTCTACAAGGACGATGTGCTGTGAGCGTGTCTTTTCAGGTCCAATACGGGCATGGAACACACCGATCTCATTGACAAGCGGCTGACCGATCTGGAAATCAAGGCCGGCTTCACCGAAGACCTGCTGGACCACCTCAACCAGCTGGTGGTGCGGCAACAGCAGCAGATCGACCTGCTGATCAGCGAGGTCATCCAGCTGCGCCAGCAGGCTTCCGATGCTGGCACGGGCACCTTCCGCAGCCTGCGAGACGAGTTGCCGCCGCATTACTGAGCCGCCGCGCTTGCCGCGGGCAGGGCTGCATCAGCCTTGCCGATGCGGGCGCTCGTTGACCCAGCGCGTGATGCGCTCCAGCAGCAAGGCGGGGCTGATGGGCTTGCTGATGTGGTCGTTCATGCCGGCGGCCAGGCATTCCCGGCGGTCTTCCTCGAAGGCGTTGGCGGTCATGGCCACAATGGGCAGAGACTGGCAGCCCGGCAACTGGCGGATCAGTTGCGTGGCCTCCAGGCCGTTCATCAAGGGCATCTGCACATCCATCAGGATCAGGTCGTACTGGTCGCGGCTGGCCTTGATGACCGCCTCCTCGCCGTTGAGTGCCACATCGAACTCGATGCCCGAGCCGGCCAGCCCTTCGATGGTGACCAGTCGGTTGACGGCATTGTCCTCGGCCAGCAGGACGCGCACCCCCTTGAGCTGATCGGGGCGCACCTCTACCTGACCTTGCGCCTTCGAGGTGGCACCGCACGGGGCATGCTGGCCGGGTTGGAGCGGCAGCTCGACCCAGAAAGTGCTGCCCCGGCCAGGCGTGCTGCTGGCCCCGATGCGTCCGCCCATCAACTCCACGAGGCGCTTGCTGATGGCCAGGCCCAGGCCCGTGCCGCCATAGCGGCGCGTGGTCGAGTGGTCCCCCTGTTCGAAGGCCTTGAAGAGCGTCTCGAACTTGTCTGGGGTGATGCCGATGCCCGTGTCCTGCATGGCCAAGCGCAACCAGATGCGGCCGTCCGGCTCGTCGCTGGCGGGTGGCGGGATCTGCCGGACGGACAGTGACACACGCCCGCGCTCGGTGAACTTCACGGCATTGCTGGCAAAGTTCAGCAGCACCTGTTGCAGGCGCATGTCGTCGCCATGCAGGCATTTGGGCAGGGCGGGGTCCAGATCCTGCACCAGGTCCACCTTGGCCTGCGTGGCCCGCCCGCGAACCAGATCGAACACATGGGCGACCACCTCTCGCAGGTCGAAGTCCCGCTCGGCCAGCGCCAGGCGGCCCGCTTCGATCTTGGAGATGTCCAGGATGTCATTGATGACCTGCAGCAGGTGGGCCGAGGCGGCGTCGGCCTGATCGAGTTTCTGGATCTGTTGGGGTTCATGTACATCCCGTCGCAACAGCGCCAGCAAGCCGATGATCGCGTTCATCGGGGTGCGGATCTCGTGGCTCATGTTGGCCAGGAAGGTGCTCTTGGCCTGGTTGGCCAGCACGGCCTCGTTGCGGGCGTTCTCCAGCTCCCGCGTACGCTGGCTGACCAGTTGTTCCAGGTGGGCGCGGTAGTCTTCCAGCTCGCGCTGTGCCTGGTCGCGGCTGCGGCGTGCCTTGATGGCACCCATGCCATAGCTCAGGGTGGCGGTGAGCTTCATGAGCAGATCGACTTCATCCTTCTGGAAGGCGTCGGGCTCCGGTGCGTAGAGCGACAGCACCCCGGTCGTTTGTTCGTCCAGCTTGAAGGGCAAGCCCGCCGAGGACTGGAAGCCGTGCGCCAGCGCCTTCTCGCGCCAAGGCGCCATGGCGGGGTTGGTCAGGAAATTCTGGTTGCACACCGGGGCCATGGTGCGCACGGCGACCCCGCAAGGGCCTCGGCCCAACTCCCCTTCGGCCCAGGAAAAGCGGGTGCCTTCCAGGTAGGCCTCGGCATCGCCGGCGCAGGCGACAGGGCGGATGGGCTTGCCGGGCGCGTCGTCTGCCACGCCCACCCAGGCCATCAGGTAGCCGGCCTCCCGCACGGCCAGCTCGCACACCCGGTGCAGCAGCGTGTCTTCATCCTGCGCCTGGATCAGCATGCTGCCGCACTCGCCCAGCAATCGGGCCGCGCGGTTGATCTTGCGCAGGGCCAGCTGGGTCTGGCGCAGGGCGGTGATGTCGCGCGCCACGCCGGCCACGGCATAGACGCGCCCTTGCGTGTCGAACAGCGGGGTCTTGAGCGACTGCACCACCACCTGGCGGCCGTCGCTGGCGTAGGTCAGTTGCGATTCGGAGGTGCAGGAACGCCCCGTGGACATGGCTGTCAGATCGCTCGCTCGAAAATGCTCGGCCAGCGCCTGCGGCACGAAATCCAGATCCCGCTTGCCCACGATATCGGCCTGGCGTGCGCCAAACAAGCGTTCGAACTCCGGGTTGCATGCCAGGTAGACCCCCTGGGTGTCTTTCACCCAGATCAGGTCCGGCATGGTGTTCATCAAGGTGCTCAGGTCAAGGCTGTCGGGCCGCCAGTCGCTTGGTTCGCTGGCCCCTGCGCGGCCAAAGTCCCGATCGTGCTGCGAAAGCGCCATGCTGCCTCCCTGTACGGCTGGTCCTCAACTGCTGGGTATGCAGCAGCCGGGGGGGCCTGGCATCTGCATCGGAATAGACAGGATAACGAAAGGGTTATTGATGGGGAACCATGAATGTGCGCCTGTGCCTGCACTGGAGTCAATATGCAACAGCGCTCACATCACATCAATGGGGAAACAGGACAAGACTCAGGCGTGGAGGGCGTGCAGCTCGAACGTGAACTCGCTGCCCTTGTCTGGCTGGCTGCGCACATGCAGGGCGCTGCCCATCAGTTCCAGCAGTTGCTTGCAGATCACCAGCCCGATCCCGGCACCGGGGATGGCGCTGCTGTGCCGACCCAGCCGGTTGAAGGGCTCGAACAGGTGTTCCAGCTGCTGGGGGCTCATGCCCAGGCCGGTGTCGCGCACCACAAACCGCACGTGCGGGCCGTCGCGCATGGCGCAGAGCGTGATGCTGCCACCCGGCTGGTTGTACTTGATGGCGTTGCTCAGCAAATTGAGCAAGACCTGTTTGAGGCGCGTGGGGTCGGCCCGGACGCTGCCCGGGTCGCCTGGCATGACCACCGTGAAATGCAGCCCGGCGGCTTCGGCCTGGGGCGCCATCATCTCCTCACACCCGCGGATCAGCGAGGCCACCTCCACCTCGGCTGGCTGGATGGCCAGTTGCCCAGATTCGATGCGCGCGACATCCAGCACATCGCCAATCATCGCCAGCAGATGGCGCCCGGCATGGTCGATGTGCTGGACCATGTCTCGCTGTTCCCGGTTGAGCGGAGCGCGCTCGTTGAGCAGCAGCACCTGGGTGAAGCCCAGCACCGCATTGAGCGGCGTGCGCAATTCATGGCTCATGTGAGACAGGAAGAGCGTCTTGGCGCGGTTGGCGGCCTCCGCGGCCAGCTTGGCTTCGCGTTCGCGCTCGCGTTCACGCAGGCGCTCGCCCATGTCGGCAATGCCTTGTTCCAGCAGGGCGAACTCGTGCGGTGTGCGTTCACCATGTGCTGGCGCAGGATGCTCGCCACGTGCCACGGCCTGCATGCGGCCGAGCAGGCGCTGGGTGGGGTCGATGATGCGGCGTGTGGCCAGCCACCAGGCCACCCAAAGGGCCAGGGCAAAAGTCAGGGTGCTGATGGCCAGCAAGGTGACCAGCGATCGCTTGAGCTCGCCCCGTATCTGCTCCTGAGGGATGCCTACTGCGACGCTCCAGTCAGACACGCGTGACCGGCTGAAGGCTGTGATCACGGGGATGCCCTCCAGGGTGGTCGTTTCCAGGATGCCATCGGGGGACTGCCGGGCTGCGCGGACCAGTTCTGGCACGGCAGGGCGAGCGATGAAGCGGTCCATGTCGTGTGTGCGTGCGACGATCTTGCCCTGGCCATCCAGCACCGCGCTGACCCAGTCCTTGGGCAGGTTCTGAGCGGTGATCACGCTGGCTGTGCGGCTGGGAAAGATGCCGGCGTTGAGGCTGTATACGATCTCCCCGTTGCGCCTGACGGGCACACCCAGGGCCAGAATGGGCTTGCCGGTCACGGGGCCGACGAAGAGATCGGTCAGCACGGGCTCGCCTCGCTCAAAGATGCGCTGGAGCTGAGGTGGGCCGCCCACCACGGGCAGCGGAGCGCCCCACGGCAGAAGGGTATTGACTTGTTGGCGCCCGGCTTTGTCGATCAGCACATAGTTGGATATGTTCTGATAGGGCAGCGCACTCTGGGCTTGCTCGTAGAAACCAGCCAGATCATCGTTCTGAAGGGCGCTGCTGGTGGCCAGCACGCGCAGCCCGGCCGTCACGCTGGCGATGTCCCGATCGAGCCCGGCTGCGGCCGCCCGTGCCACAGAGATGGCGCGCTCGATGGCCTGCGCCTTGTGCTGCCGGTAGTCGGACACGATGAACCACGCCGACAGCAGGATGCCGGGCACCAGACAGGCAAGGATAAGCAAAGCCAGGTTCGTGCGGATGCGCCAGATGGCGCCGGGAGCGACACTGGTCGAAACGATGGCCCCTGAATGCTTTGCGATGTCACCGTTGCCCATGGTGAGCAGATCGGGCATGGCGTGTCGGTTGCGTGTAGGTCAGTCGGACACCAGGCCTTCTGGACGGTGGCTGGTGGGCGGGACAGCAGGTACGACAGGCCTTAGTAGACCACAAGCGCGCGCCACCGTGTGCGTCGGGATGACCTCTCCGTGTTCAGGGGCAAGTACCCGGCGCGCGGGTGGCATGGAAGCCGGCTTGTGCCGCCACGAAAGCGTCGAAAGCGGCCAGCAGCGGGGCATAACGATCGGGGGTCTGTTCCAGTTCGGCCAGTGCCATGCACGTGGCTTCGAGCGTGGACAGCTGGTCGGGTCGATGGGCCTTGCGGATCAGGTAGCGAGAGGGCGCATCCGGGTGCAGCGACAGCCTGGGCAGTTTTTGCAGCAGCGGGTTGAGATGCAGCATGCGCAGGCTTTTGCGCCAGGTGCCATCCAGCACCACCAGCCTGGTCTGGGCCGCCACCAGCGTGTGTGCCGAGACCGATGGCCCGGGCAGCGCCTCATGTGCCGGGTAGAGCAGGACGGTCTGTTGCAGAGGGCCCTGCGGGGCCAGGGTGGCTTGCAGGGCCGCGGGGTCGAAGCATTCGCCGACGAGCGTGTGGCAGTGCCGCAGGCTCAGTTGCAGCAAGCGCGCACTGCCCTTGGCCTGTCTCACTTCCAGCGGGTGCTGCAGGATCAGCAACGGGGTTTCGTTCGCCGTGGGCGCGATCCAGGCGCACAGGCAGGCCCTGAGCGGCCGCTCGCAGCGGGGGCAATGGGCGCGCAGCTTGCTGCTGCCCCGGAGCGGCGTGTGGCCGGCCGGATGGCTCATGGACGACTCATGTGCCGATGCTGGACACGATGGCCGTGAACAGCTGCCAGGTGCGTGCGACCGAGGCCACCTCCACCTGCTCGCCGGGGGCATGCGCACCCCGGATGGTGGGGCCGAAGGAGACGATGTCCATGCCTGGGTACTTGGCCGCGATGATGCCGCACTCCAGCCCGGCATGGATGACCTGCGTGGCCGATGCCTGCTGGAACGCTCGCTGGTAGACGCGCTGGCACAGTGCCAGCAAGGGTGAGTCAGGGTTGGGCGTCCAGCCCGGGTAGGCGCCGCTCTGCTCGGCTTGCGTGCCCGACAGCGCCCACAGGCTCACGATCTCGTCGGCCAGCGCCTGGCTGCCGCTGTCGCGCAGCGAGCGCACCATGAAGTTGCAGTTGCCGCCGTTGGGCGTGAGCGCGACCATGCCCAGGTTGTTGGAGGTCTCTACCACGCCGGGCACGCGCTGGCTCATGCGGCGCACGCCATGCGGGGCCGCGTGCAGGCTCTGCAGCCAGACGTCCTGCTCGGCGCTGGCCATCACCTGCGTGGCCTCCACCGCTTCGGCTCCCAGTGTCAAACCGGGCTCGACCCCTTCGAGTTCCTGCCGCAGCAGCGCCTGCCACGACAACAGGATCTGGGCGAGATCCGCCGCCAGCGCCTCGGGCACCGCCACCACCGCAAAGGCCTCGCGGGGCAGGGCATTGCGCGCCGTGCCACCTTGCAGGCTGACCAGGCGCACATCGCCCAGGGCCTCCAGGCCACGCAGCACGCGCACCAGCAGCTTGATGGCATTGCCCCGCTCTTCGTGGATGTTGACGCCGGAGTGCCCGCCCCGCAGCCCGGTCAGGCTGATGCGCCAGGCGTCGTGCTCGGGCGGCATGGGCTCGGCCGGGCCAGTACGCGTGACGTTGACGTCCATGCCGCCGGCGCAACCGAGGTAGAACTCGCCCCATTCCTCGGTATCGAGGTTGAGCATCAGGCGGCCTTGCAGCAGGCCTGGCTGCAGGCCTTGTGCGCCGCCCATGCCAGCTTCCTCGTCCACCGTGAACAGCGCTTCCAGCGGGCCGTGGGGCAGGGTGGTGTCGGCCAGCAAGGCCAGGATCATGGCCACGCCCATGCCGTTGTCGGCGCCCAGGGTCGTGCCCTCCGCCTTCACCCAGCCGTCTTGCAGCACGGGTTGGATGGGGTCTCGGTTGAAGTCGTGGGTCGAATCGCTGTTCTTCTGGCAGACCATGTCCAGATGGCCTTGCAGCACCAGGCCTGGAAGGTGCTCGCGCCCGGGCGTGGCCGGTTTGCGCACGATCAGGTTGCCGGCTGCGTCCACCACGGTGGCCAGGCCCAGCCCGTCGGCCCACTGGCGCAGGTGCTCACGCAGGGCGGCTTCCTGCTTGGACGGGCGCGGGATGCGGCACAGGGTGGCGAAGTGGGCCCACACGGCGGCGGGTTCCAGGCCGACAAAGGCCTCAGGCAGGTGAAGGTTGGTCATCATTTCGGCAGGCGCAATGCACTTGGGCGGGCGGAAGGGTGGGCCAACAGCGCAGCAGGCCACCCGCCGATGCTAAGCCCAAGCCGGCCCCAGCAAGGCCCGTGAGGGCTCCACATGTGCATCAACCCCATCTGGCCAGAAAGACGCGAAAATACGCGCCTATGACCCGTCCTGCCCCCGAACTGCTTTTGCCCGCCGGCTCGCTCGAGAAGATGCGCGCCGCTTATGACTTCGGCGCCGATGCCGTCTACGCCGGCCAGCCACGTTATTCCCTGCGTGCGCGCAACAACGAGTTCAGGCTGGAGCAGTTGCAGCAGGGCATCAACGAGGCGAAGCAGCGCGGCAAGAAGTTCTACGTCACCAGCAACCTGATTGCGCACAACGACAAGGTGCGCACCTACCTGCGTGACATCGAGCCCGTGGTCGCCATGAAGCCCGACGGCATCATCATGGCCGACCCCGGCCTGATCATGATGGTGCGCGAGAAGTGGCCCGAGGTGGCCGTGCACCTGTCCGTGCAGGCCAACACGACCAACTACGCCAGCGTCAAATTCTGGGAGAAGGTGGGCGTCAAGCGCATCATCCTGTCGCGCGAGCTGAGCCTCGACGAGATCGAGAAGATCCGCCAGGAATGCCCCGACATGGAGCTCGAAGTGTTCGTGCACGGTGCCCTGTGCATCGCCTACTCGGGCCGCTGCCTGCTGTCGGGCTACTTCAACCGGCGCGACCCCAACCAGGGCACCTGCACCAATGCCTGCCGCTGGGACTACAAGACCCATACGGGCTCCGAACTGTCGGACACCGGCGAGGTCATCCCCATCAAGCTGGAGGGCGACTTCAACTTTGCGCACGAGCAGACCGAGGCCGAACAAGCCTTCTCGGCCTGCGGCGATGGCCGTCGTCACCCGGCTGCCGACCAGGTCTACCTGCTGGAAGAGGCCGAGCGGCCGGGCGAGCTCATGCCCATCATGGAAGACGAGCACGGCACCTACATCATGAACTCCAAGGACTTGCGGGCTGTGGAGCATGTGGCACGCCTGGCGGCCATCGGGGTGGATTCGCTCAAGGTGGAAGGCCGCACCAAGTCGCTGTACTACGTGGCCCGCGTGGCCCAGGTCTACCGCCAGGCCATTGACGATGCGGTGGCCGGCAAGCCCTTCAACCCCGACCTGCTGCTGCAGCTCGAAGGCATGGCCAACCGCGGCTACACCGGTGGTTTCCTGGAGCGCCGCCCCGCGCAGGATTACCAGAACTACATCACCGGTCACTCCGAGTTCCAGCGCAGCAAGTTCGTGGCCGAGGTGCGCAACATCGAAGACGGCTGGGCCGAGGTCGAGGTCAAGAACAAGTTCGCCGTGGGCGACACCATCGAGGTGATCCACCCCAGCGGCAACCAGATCGTCAGGCTTGAAGCCATGCGCAACCTGGAGGGGGAACCCATCGAGGTCGCGCCTGGCAGCCCGCTGCGCGTGCGCATTCCGCTCACTGAGCAGTACCAGGGCGCGCTGCTGGCGCGTTTGCTGGAACCGGCCACGGCAGCCTGACCGGCGGCCTGCACCCGGCCTGATCCCCCTAAGCTGAAGGGCATGGCGGCGTCGGCGAGGGCCGGGCTGCGCCTACACTGCGGCGCAGCTTGACCCTCAGGAATTGCTCGCCCATGAACCGCTCCTGCCCTTTGACGGCGGTGGCCTGGGCCCTTGTTGTGCTGTGTGCCACCCTGGCCACGGGTGCATCCGCCCAGACTGCCTCTGCCCCTGTCCCCGCGCCTGCCGACCAGGCCCGAGAACAGCCCCACGAACAGCCGCTTGATCGCCTGCCGGCCATCCAGATCACCGGCACGGCCTTGCGTGGTGCCAATGCGCAAGCGGCCGCCCTGCCCGTGACCGTGCTGGGCCGCGCCGACATCGAGCGCAGTGGTGCCCGCAGCACCACCGAGCTGTTGCAGCAACTGCCGGTGATGCAGGGCATGACGCAGACCACCTCGGTGGTGGGCAATGACTCGCGCGGCTATGCCAGCGTGTCCATCCACAACCTGGGTGACGCTTACACGCTGGTGCTGCTCAACGGCCAGCGCGTGGCGCCCTTTGGCGGCCAGCTGAGCAACGGGGCCTTGTCGGGTGTGGACATCAACACCATCCCGCTGGCGATGGTCGAACGCATCGAGGTGCTGAGCGATGGGGCTTCTGCGCGGTATGGCGCCGATGCCCTGGGTGGCGTGGTCAACATCATCACGCGGCGCGATGGCGAGGCCAACGAGGTCACGGTGGGTGTGACCTGGCCGCGCGGTGGGGCGCGCGAATGGCGGCTGAGTGCCTTCAAGAGCGTGGGCGATGTGGGCGACAGCGGGCAGAACCTCAGCCTGGGGGTGTCGGCCATGCGGCGCAGTGCCTTGCGGGCCACCGAGCGCGGCTATGCGCGTGATGCCATCAAGGACTTCAGCTTTGCGGGGCAACGCTACCGCTTTGCAGACGTGCAGGATGCGACGGCGCCAGCCACCATTTACGACTCGAACTACTTTGGCAACCCGGTTCAGCAGGCGACAGGGCAATGCCCGCAAGGCAGCTATCTGTACGAGTACCCGGATTTCCCGGGCTTTCCGACTTGCTCGTACAACTACGTGGCCGATCTGGATCTGGTGCCGGAGCAAGCCCAGCACAGCTTGATGGGCAGCTA
>JACPOH010000042.1 GCA_016185075.1 Aquabacterium sp.
CCGAAGAATACGGCGGTGGCGGCGGCGACTTCGGCCACGAAGCCGCACTGGTGCTGGCTCAAGGTGAGGCCGGCATCGCTGGCTTCGGTGGCTCGCTGCACTCGGGCATCGTTGCCCCCTACATCCTGCATTACGGCACGGAAGAACAAAAGAAGCGCTGGCTGCCCAAGCTGGCCACCGGTGAACTCATCAGCGCCATCGCCATGACCGAACCCGGCACCGGTTCCGACCTGCAGGGCGTGCGCACCTCGGCCACCAAGTCGGCCGACGGCGAGACCTACACCATCAACGGCAGCAAGACCTTCATCACCAACGGTCAGTTGGCCAACCTGATCATCGTCGTGTGCAAGACCAACAAGGAACTGGGCGCACAAGGCATCTCGCTGATGGTGGTCGAGACCGACGAGGTCCAGGGCTTCCGTCGCGGCCGCAACCTCGACAAGATCGGCATGGAGGCGCAGGACACCTCCGAGCTGTTCTTCGATGACGTGGTGGTGAGCAAGCACAACCTGCTGGGCGAACAAGAGGGCATGGGCTTTTTCCAGCTGATGCAGGAACTGCCGCAAGAGCGCATGCTGGTGGCACTGGCCGGTATCGCCGCCATGGAATACGCCATGAAGGTCACGCTCGAGTACACCAAGGAGCGCAAGGCTTTCGGCAAGCCCACCGCGCCGCGCTGATCAAGTACTGGATCACCGACAACCAGTGCAAGCTGATCGACGAATGCCTGCAGCTCTTCGGTGGTTACGGCTACATGAAGGAATACCCGATCGCCCGCCTGTGGGCCGATTCGCGCGTGCAGCGCATCTACGGCGGCACCAACGAGATCATGAAAGAGCTCGCAAGTCGTTTCTTGTGATCTCTTCCTGCTGAATAACTCCACTCAAACATACCGAGGAGCTTCCAATGACTGAAGCCTACATTTTTGATACCGTGCGCACCCCGCGCGGCAAGGGCAAGAAAGACGGCAGCCTGCACCAGGCCACGCCCGTGTGGCTGCTGCGCACGCTGCTGCAAGCACTGGCCGAGCGCAACAAGCTGGACACCTCGCTGGTCGATGACCTGGTGCTGGGCTGTGTGACGCCGGTGGGCGAACAAGGCGCCGACATCGCGCGCACCGCCATCCTGGACGCCGGCTGGGCCCAGACCGTGTCGGGCGTGACGCTGTCGCGTTTCTGCGCTTCCGGTCTGGAAGCCATCAACCAGGCCGCCCAGCGCATTGGCTCCGGCATGGAAGACATGATCGTGGCCGGTGGCGTGGAATCCATGAGCCGCTGGCCCATGGGCTCTGACGGCGGCGCCTGGGTCATGGACCCCCGCATCAACAGCGGCACGGCCTTCGTGCCCCAAGGCATCAGCGCCGACCTGATCGCCACGCTGGAAGGTTTCAGCCGCGCTGATCTGGACGCCTACGCTTCCGAGTCGCACCGCCGAGCCGCCCAGGCGCAAGCCGAAGGCCGCTTCGCCAAGTCCATCGTGCCCGTCAAGGACATCAACGGCATGGTCATGCTGGACCGTGATGAGACCGTGCGCCCCGGCACCTCGCCCGAGTCGCTGTCCAAGCTGATGCCCTCGTTCGAGATGATGGGCACCATGGGCTTCGATGCCACCGCGCTGGACAAGTACACCACCATCGAGAAGATCATCCACGCCCACCACGCCGGCAACTCGTCGGGCATCGTGGACGGTGCAGCCCTGGTGCTGCTGGGCAGCAAGGAAGCCGGCATCAAGGCGGGCCTCAAACCCCGCGCCAAGGTGCGCATGTGTTCGGTGATCGGCTCCGAGCCCACCATCATGCTGACCGGCCCCACGCCCGCCTGCCAGAAGGCGCTCAACAAGCTGGGCATGACCGCAGGCGACATCGACCTGTGGGAAATCAACGAGGCGTTTGCCACCGTGCCGATGAAGACCGCCAAGGACCTGGGCGTGTCGCTGGACCGCGTGAACGTCAACGGCGGTGCCATCGCCATGGGCCACCCCCTGGGTGCCACGGGCGCCATCATCCTGGGCACGGCCCTGGACGAACTGGAGCGCACGGGCAAGGCCACGGCTTTGGCCACCCTGTGTATCGGTGCCGGCATGGGCATCGCCACCATCATCGAACGCGTCTGATCAGGAGGCACACACCATGACTCAACAAGCCTTCACCTTTGACGTCGATGCCAACGGCATCGGCCTCGTCACCATCGACATGCCCGGTCGGGCCATGAACGTGCTCAACCCCACGCTGGTCGAGCCGTTTGCCGAACTGGTCAACAAGCTGGAAACCGACGCCTCCCTCAAGGGCCTGGTCATCACCTCCGGCAAGTCCACCTTCATCGTGGGCGCCGACATCGACCAGCTCACCCAGATCACCAGCGCCGAAGAAGCCTTCAAGCTGTGCGAAGACCTCAAGGGCATGATGCGTCGCATGGAAAAGTGCGGCAAGCCCGTGGTCGCGGCGCTGAACGGCACGGCACTCGGCGGTGGCCTGGAGCTGGCCCTGGCCTGCCACGCCCGTATCGCCCTGGACGACCCCAAGGCCAAGTTCGGTCTGCCTGAAGTCAAGCTGGGCCTGCTGCCCGGCGGTGGCGGCACGCAACGTGTGCCCCGCCTGATCGGCATCCAGAAGGCCATGGACCTGATCACCCAAGGCAAGGAGCTGACGGCTGCCAAGGCCAAGGAAATGGGCCTGATCACCGACCTGGCCACCACGCGCGACGAGCTGCTGGCCAAGGCCAAGGCCTGGTGCGCGGCCAACCCCAAGCCCTCGGCACCCTGGGACACCAAGGGCTTCCGCATCCCCGGTGGCGACAGCAAGAGCCCGGCTGTGGTGCAGGTGCTGGCCATTGCGCCGTCGATGGCCAATGCCAAGGCGCACGGCAACTACCCCGCGCTCACGCACATCATGTCCTGCCTGTTCGAAGGCTGCCTGCTGGACTTCGATGCCGCTTCGCAAGTCGAGTCGCGTTACTTCGCGGCCTGCGTCGTGTCGCAGACCAGCAAGAACATGATCGGCACGCTGTGGCACCAGCTCAACTCGATCAAGAAGGGCCAGTCGCGCCCCAAGGGCTTTGCCGAAAGCAAGGTCAAGAAGGTCGGCATCCTGGGTGCCGGCATGATGGGCGCGGGCATCGCGTACGTGTCGGCCAAGGTCGGCATCGACGTGGTGCTGCTGGACACCACCATCGACAATGCCGAGAAGGGCAAGGCCTACTCGCAAGGCATCCTGGACAAGGCTGTGGCCCGTGGCAAGAGCACGCCGGACAAGCGCGATGCCCTGCTGGCACGCATCAAGCCCACGACGTCCTACGGTGACCTCGATGGCTGCGACCTGGTGATCGAAGCCGTGTTCGAAGACCGCGAGATCAAGGCGGCCTGCACGCAGAAGTCCGAAGCCGTGATCGCCGCCGATGCCGTGTACGCCTCGAACACCTCGACGCTGCCCATCACCGGCCTGGCCAAGGCCAGCTCGCGCCCCGCCAACTTCATCGGCCTGCACTTCTTCTCGCCCGTGGACAAAATGCCCCTGGTCGAGATCATCGTGGGTGAGAAGACTTCCGACGAAACGCTGGCCCGTGGTTTCGACTACGTGCTGCAGATCGGCAAGACCCCGATCGTGGTCAACGACAGCCGCGGCTTCTACACCTCGCGTGTGTTCGCCACCTACATCATGGAAGGCCTGGCGATGCTGGGCGAGGGCGTGCACCCCCGTTCCATCGAAGTGGCCGGCCTGAAGGCGGGCATGCCCATGCCCCCGATGGCCCTGCAAGATGAAGTCTCGCTGAGCCTGTCGCTGCACATCGCCGAGCAAACCCGCAAGGACATGGCCGCAGAAGGCAAGGTGCTGCCTGAGCACCCCGCTGCGAGCGTGCTGCAGAACATCGGCGGCACCCACAACCGCGTGGGCAAGAAGACCGGCAAGGGCCTGTACGACTACAACGGCAAGGAAAAGAGCCTGTGGCCCGAGCTGACCAAGCTGTACCCGCCCAAGGCCGTGCAGCCCGCTCAGCAAGAGCTGGTCGATCGCCTGTTGTACGTGCAAGCCAACGAGGCCGCACGCTGCTTCGAAGAGAACGTGGTGCGCTCGGTGGCCGACACCAACATCGGCTCGATCTTTGGCTGGGGCTTCGCACCCAACCAGGGTGGCGCACTGCAGTTCATCAACGCCGTGGGCGCCAAGAAGTTCGTCGAGCGTTCGCGTGAACTGGCCAAGGCCTACGGCCCGCGCTTCGAGCCTGCTGCCATCATCGTCAAGCAGGCTGCCGAAGGTGGTCGCTTCGAGGACAAGCTGTGAGCACTGAGGCTGGACCGCTGTCTGGCCTCCTGACAGGCCTGCGCGTGATCGACCTCACGCGCAACCTGCCGGGGCCGTTCGGCACGCGCATGCTGGCCGATCTGGGCGCGGACATCATCAAGGTGGAGCCGCCGGAAGGCGACCCCGCCCGCCCGCTGGGCACCTTGTTCGAGGCGCTCAACCACGGCAAGGAATGCCGCAAGATCGACTTCAAGAGCGCGACTGACCTGGCACAGCTGCGCGGGACTGGGACGCCCTCAAGGGCATCAATCCGAAGCTGGTCATGGTCTCGATCACGGGCTATGGTCAGCAAGGCCCCTGGGCGCAGCGCGCCGGCCATGACATCAACTTCATGGCGGTGTCGGGCGTGCTCGACCAGGTGCGTGCCACCACGGGTGAGCTGGCGATGTCCAATGTGCAGTGGGGGGATCTGGCCGCAGGTTCGTCCATGGCCTGCATCGCCATCCTGTCTGCCGTGTACAAGGCCGGCAAGTCGGGCGAAGGCCGTCACATCGATGTCAGCATGACCCATGGTCTGCACACGCATCTGGTGATGCCCAAGTCCACGGGGGCCTTGCTGGCGCCGATGCTGGGCGGGCGCATGCCCGGTGCCGGTCAGGACATGCTCAATGGCGTGCTGCCTTGCTACAACCTGTATGCGACGGCCGATGGCCGCCACCTGGCGGTGGGCTCGCTGGAGTTCAAGTTCTGGAAGGCCGCGTGCGAGGTGTTCGAGCGCCCTGATTGGGTGAACCGCCACTGGCAACGCGGGCAGATGCCCGGTTCGCCCGATTGCGCCGAGCTGCGGCGCGACGTGGCGGCCCTGGTGGCCTCCCAGCCACTGGCGTACTGGGCCGAGCGCTTCGAGCAGGCAGATGCCTGTGTCACGCCCGTGCTGACACTGGCTGAAGCCCAGGCGCACCCGCTGTTCGAAGGCCAGACCAAGGTGCAGCCCTGGTCGCAGGTGGCTTGACGATCCGATCGAAGGTTTGAGACTGACCGGGGGGTCAGACTGGTACGGGCCTGGTGAGCAGTTGGCGCCAGGCCCGTATTTTTTTGAGTTCCTTGAGGTTCATCATGCCGGCGGAAGGCGTGCGGACTAGATTTGGGCGGTGGCCCTGGCAATGTCATTGGGCTGCCATCTGGCTAATCCTGGGAGGACTCATGAATCGCACACTCGCTCGCTCGATCTTGTTGGCGGCCTTGTCAACTGGCGCAGGCGCGCTGCAAGCAGCCCCTGTCACCTATCAGTTCACTACGGCCGCCTATTCTGGCTCGACCTCGGGCCCTGGGGCCGTGCTGGGGGCGGGGGCTCAGGTCAGCGGCACCTTTGTTTACGATGCCGCGGGGACTTATCTTGGCGCCTCGCAAACGCTGGGCTTTGGCGGGCAGGCCGCCTTGTATGGCGCGGATTCCGGCGGGGTGGCGCCCCTCTCTCAGCTTCAAGGAACGGTGGCAGGTTGGCATTTCTCGGATGCCATGGGCTGGGCTGGCATCTCCAATGACCGGTTTCCGAATGGCGCATTGAGCCCGCAAGACTTTGTCCAGCTGTCTGCTGACCCCTACATCAACAGCAGCAATGATGTGCTTCCTTCAGGCTATCAGCGGCAGCTCAAAGGGTTTGACCTGGGCGAATACCGGCTGCATAACGTCCGACTCTTCTGGGGGACCGGCATAGCTGGTGCCGGTGACCTGGTGAGCAGCGAATCCATGCCTGCCAGCCTGCCCGATGGGGCTGGGCGTCTGGCGCTGGATTTCATTCCGCTTTACTGGGCCAACCACGCGCCGTACTACCGCTTCACGGTGCTCTTCTCTGGCCTGAAAGTACAGGAAGTCACTGCTGTACCGGAGGCCAGCATCTGGCAGATGGCGGGGGCCGGTCTGCTCATGATGGCTGCCATGGCGCGCGGGCGCAGCCGGGCTGCGAGACCGCGTTGAATGAAGGCTCCGCCGTCTCAGGCCTGCTGGGCCTTCGGCGCGTCCATCAAGGCCTGGCCACGCGCCTCCAGCGCCCTTGCCATCTCCTTGCGGAAGCGGTTGAGTTCCTGCACGCTGGCGAAGCTGCGATCCATCAGCGAGCCCAGGTTGTGCAGGATGCGCTCGACCACCTTGCTTTCCCAGGCCGCGTCAAACTGGATCTGCTTGTCCAGCCACTTCTCCAGCCATTCGGGGTCTGGCAGGCGGGACTGGATGGTGTCGCGCGGGAAGAGCTTCTCGCTCACGTGCAGATTGGTCGGGTGCAGGGCCTGGGCCGTGCGGCGGGCGCTGGCCATCAACACGCCCACCTTGGTGAAGGCCGCGCGGGCCTCGTCGCCAAAGCGGTTCAGCGCCTTTTTCATGTAGCGCAGGTAGGCGCCACCGTGGCGGGCCTCGTCGCGTGAGAGCGTCTCGTAAATCGCCTTGATCACCGGCTCGGTGTGCCACTCGGCCGCACGGCGGTACCAGTGGTGCAGGCGCACCTCACCGCAGAAGTGCAGCATGAGGGTCTCCAGCGCGGGGGCCGGGTCGAACTCGAAGCGCACCTCGTGCAGCTCGGCTTCGGTGGGGACGAGATCCGGGCGGAAGCGGCGCAGGTACTCCATCAGCACCAGCGAGTGCTTCTGCTCTTCGAAGAACCACACGCTCATGAAGGCCGAGAAATCGCTGTCGTCCCGGTTGTCGCGCAGGAACATCTCGGTGGCGGGCAGGGCCGCCCACTCCGTGATGGCGTTCATCTTGATCGTTTGTGCCTGCTCGTCGCTCAGTTGGCTGGCATCGAAGCGGTCCCAGGGGATGTCGGTGTCCATGTTCCAGCGGACAGCTTCGAGTTGTTTGAACAGTTCGGGGTAAAGCATGGCGTTCTCCAGATCAATGAACCGCACACCTTGGACAACATGCCCCACCAGGAGGATGCCACGCGGCAGGTCGGCGACAGACTAAAGCAGTTTCGTGACGTTTGGGCGAATGGATGCAGTCAAACCCATGACAAACCCGGTTTTTGTGCGCTCGGTGCATCGCCCCAGGCTCCACAGGCGTATGGGCATGGGTGCACACTGCATGCTTTGCTCCACCATTGAAAGAAGCCCCATGAGCCCTCGTTTGCCGATGTCATTTTGTCGCCTGTCGCTGGCCTTGCCGCTGTGGCTGGGGGCTGCCACCTTGAGCGCGCAAGCTGCACCGGCAGCTCAGGCCGCGCAGGCGACGCCCGCAGCCTCGGCCACCGCCACCGCACCGGCTACGCCGGCCTGCCCTGCGCTGCTCAACAAGACTTTCCCTCGCCTGCAGGATGAAAAGCCCCAGTCTCTGTGCCAGTACAGCGGCCGAGTCCTGCTGGTGGTCAACACCGCGAGCTACTGCGGGTTCACCAAGCAGTACAAAGGCCTCGAAGAACTCTACAGCCGTTACAAGGACAAAGGCCTGGTCGTGCTGGGCTTCCCGTCCAACGACTTTGGCAGCCAGGAGCCCGGCACCGCCAAGGAGATTGCCGAGTTTTGCGCCAACACCTATGGCGTGAAGTTCCCCATGTTCGCCAAGAGCCACGTGGTGGGTGACGAGGCCAACCCGCTGCACGCCGAGCTGCGCAAGGCCACGGGCACCAAGCCGAAATGGAACTTCTACAAATACCTGATCGGGCGCGATGGGCAGGCCGTCAAGGCCTACAGCAGCATGACCGCCCCGGATGACCGTGAACTGGTTGACGACATCGAAAAAGAGCTTGCTGCAAAAAAGTGACCAATGAGTTACTATGTGAACCGTTCGGTATTTTTTGATTGACCGGCAACTGAACGGCTGTTCACACAGGCCTCGCGGGCGAGACTTGGGGGCGTTGAGTTGCTGACGACAGGAGTCGCGCATGAAACGCATTGCCGTGATCGGAGCGGGCATCGCTGGCCTGGGGGCTGCCTACCGGCTGGCCACCGCGCCCGGAGAGCGCCACGTGGCCCTGTTCGAGGCCGGGAGCCACTTTGGCGGGCACGCCAACACGGTGGACGTGACCCTGCCTGATGCGCAGGGCCGGCCACTTACCCATGGCGTGGACACGGGCTTTCTGGTGTTCAACGAGCGCACCTACCCGCAGCTCATCCGCCTGTTTGGCGAGCTGGGTGTGCCGACCGCCAAGTCCGACATGTCGTTTTCCGTGCAGGTGCCGCCCGATGCGCAGGGCCTGTCGGGTTTGCGGCCGGGGCTGCAATGGTGCGGCTCCGACCTCAACACGGTGTTTGCGCAGCGGCGCAACCTGGTGTCTGGCGCCTTCTGGCGCATGCTGGCCGACCTGGTGCGCTTCAACCGCCTCACCACCGATCTGGCGCTCAAGGGCTCCGAAGCCCAGCTGCGCGAGCCCATCGGCGACTTCCTGCAACGTGAACGCTTCAGCGAGGCTTTCCGCGAGGGTTACCTGATGCCCATGGTGGCCTGCATCTGGTCTTGCCCGGTGCAGCAGATGATGCGCTTCCCGATCGCGACCTTGATTCGCTTCTGCCACAACCACGGGCTGCTGCAGGTCGCCAACCGGCCGCAGTGGTACACCGTGGCGGGCGGCTCCAGGGAGTACGTTCGCCGGCTGATGGCTGTCTTGCCGGATGCCCGACTCAACACGCCGGTGCACAGCCTGATCCCCTTGGGTGACGAGGGCTCGGCGGGCATCATGGTGCACAGCGCCGCCGGCGCCGAGCGGTTTGACGAGGTTGTGCTGGCCACCCACTCGGATCAGGCGCTGAACTTGTTGGGGGCCGGGGCCACGTCCGCCGAGCGGCAGTTGCTCGGTGCCATCCGCTACCACAGCAACCGTGCGGTCCTGCATACGGACGAGGCCATGCTGCCCGACCGGCGTCGCGCCTGGGCCGCCTGGAACTACGAGCGTGCCGCGCGCCCGGATCTGGAAGACCGTGCCGTGTGCCTGCACTACCTGATCAACCGCTTGCAGCCCTTGCCGTGGGCGCAGTCGGTCGTGGTGTCGCTCAACCCCCTGCGGGAGCCCGATGCCCGCAAGGTGCTGGCCGAATTCGATTACGCCCACCCGGTGTTCGACCAGGCCGCCATCGAAGCGCAGGCCCAGTTGCACACCATCCAGGGGCGTCGACACATCTGGTTTGCAGGCGCCTGGGCAGGCTATGGCTTCCATGAAGACGGGCTGAAGGCAGGCTTGAATGCGGCGTCCGGGCTGCTCGCACGCGAGGGCATCCGCCTGCCCGACGATGCCAGCTTGCTCGCCGCCAGCTACCTGGCCCAGCATGGTCACGCCAACCAGGAGATGGCGGCATGAACGCACGCGCCCTGATCGGCTTCGGGGAGGTGCGCCACACCCGGCTCAAGCCGGCCCGCCATGCCTTTCGCTATGGCAATTACTTCTGGCTCTTGCCCATGCGGTCGCTCGCACGAGAACCGCAGGCGGCTGTTCGGCGCAACCGGCGTGGCTGGTTGAGCTTTCATGATTCGGACCATGGCGCGGGTGGCGACGACGCGCTCGCCTGGGTCGACGGCTTGTTGCGCTCTCAGGGCCTGTGGCAGGAGGGTCTCGCCGACGGGGAAGTCTGGTTGCAGACCTACCCCCGTGTCCTGGGTTACGCCTTCAAACCTGTGAGCTTCTGGTACGTGCACCGCCCTGATGGCCATCTGCATGCCATCGTGGCCGAGGTCAACAACACCTTTGGCGAGCGCCACTGCTATGTGCTCGGCGGGCCGCAGCTGGCCTGGGGGCGAGAGATCCAGGCCGACAAGGTGTTCCACGTGTCCCCCTTCTGTGACACGCAAGGGCGATACCGCTTCCGCTTCATGCGCACCGACCATCGTCTGATCGCACGGGTCGACCACGATGATGAGGAGGGGCCGCTGATCCAGACCGCCATCAGCGGCGTACTGCACACACTGGATGCGCGCAGCGCTCGCAAGGCTTTCTGGGCCTGGCCGCTCATGACCTTCGGCGTGGTCGCGCGCATCCATTGGCAGGCACTGCAGTTGTGGCTCAAGCGTGTGCCGTTTTTCAGCAAGCCCGAGCCTCCGGCTCAATTCGCCACCGGCCCCCGAGCCGGCAGTACACCATGAACCGCATGACGATCTCATCATCTTCATCCTCCGACTGGCACCTGCCCAAACAGGCGCCGGCGTCTGCC
>JACPOH010000189.1 GCA_016185075.1 Aquabacterium sp.
ATCCGAGAAACGGCCCAGCGTCAGCGTCAGTGCATCCGGCTTGGCACCCGACTCGGCCATCAACTGCGCCAGGCGCTTGGCCACCATGGTCGCGATCTTGCGGCCCAGGCCGATGTCGGCCAGCAGTTCATCGCGGCTGCGGTTGCCCCCCCAGCGGGTCAGGCTCTGCCACAGCGCGCCGGCGTCACCCTCGGTGGTCTCGTCGCCCAAAGGCATGGTCAGCCCCTCGGCCCGCAGAGCCTGCATCAACAGCTTCTCGCCCAGCTCCAGCGACTCCTCGGCTTCCATGTTCTTGAGGTAGTGGCGGATCTTGGAGCGCGCCCGCCCCGTGCGAACGAAGTTCAGCCAGCTCGGGTTGGGCTTGGCGCTGGCGGCCGTGACGATCTCGACCACGTCACCACTGCGCAGCTCCGTGCGCAGGGCCACCGGCTCGCCATTGACCTTGGCCGACACGCACCTGTCGCCCACGCCCGAGTGAATGGCATAGGCAAAGTCCACTGGCGTGGCGCCCTTGGGCAGCGCCACGATGCGCGACTTGGGCGTCAGCACATACACCGACTCGGGGAAGAGGTCGATCTTGAGGTGCTCCAGGAACTCGGCCGAGTCCCGCGTTTCGTGCTGGATGTCGATCAGCGACTGCAGCCACACGGCGGCCTGCTGCGGCGAAGCGTCATCCGCCGCATCCTGCTCCTTGTACATCCAGTGCGCGGCGATGCCCTTCTCGGCCACCGCGTGCATGGCCTGCGAGCGGATCTGGAACTCCACCGCCGTGCCGACCGGGTTCACCAGCGTGGTGTGCAGCGACTGGTAGCCGTTGGCCTTGGGGATGGCGATGTAATCCTTGAAGCGCCCTGGCAATGGCTTGTAGAGCTGGTGCAGCACGCCCAGGGCGCGGTAGCAATCCAGCAGCTCACGCGCGACGATGCGGAAACCGAAGATGTCGCTCACCTGGGCAAAGCTCAGGTGTTTTTCGATCATCTTGTTGTAGATCGAGAAGATGGTTTTCTCGCGGCCATAGACCTCGACCTGCATGTCCGCATCCTCGAAGGCCTGCTCGACCTCCTTGCGGATGCGGTCCACCAGATCACGGCGGTTGCCGCGCGTCTTCTTGACGGCCTTGGACAGCACCGAGTACCGCCAGGGGTTGTTGTACTGGAAGGACAGCTCCTGCTGCTCGCGGTAGGTCTGGTTCTGGCCCAGACGGTGCGCGATGGGCACGTAGATGTCCAGCGTCTCGCGGGCGATGCGGGCCCGCTTGTGCGACACCATCGCGTCCATCGTGCGCATGTTGTGCAGGCGATCGGCCAGCTTGATCAGGATGACGCGCACATCGCGCGCCATGGCCAGCAGCATCTTGCGGAAGGACTCGGCCTGGGATTCTTCCTTGGTCGAGAACTGCAGCTTGTCCAGCTTGGTCAGGCCGTCCACGATTTCGGCCGTGGGCGCACCAAAACGCTCGATCAGCTCGATCTTGGTGACGCCGCAGTCTTCCATGGCGTCGTGCATGAGCGCGGCCATGATGGCCTGCGCATCCAGCTTCCAGTCGGCACACAGACCGGCCACGGCAATGGGGTGCGTGATGTAGGGCTCGCCGCTGGCACGGAACTGGCCCAGGTGCGCCTCGTCGGCAAAGCGGTAGGCGTCACGCACGCGGCGGATGTCCGCCTCGTCCAGGTAGTCGAGTTTGTGGGTCAGCGCAGCAAAAGAAGCCGCAGCAGCATCATTGGCCAAGGTCATGTGTTGACTGTAGCGTGATTGAGAAAGCCCCGGAGCAATCTGAATCAATCAGGGAAATGGCAAAGGCCCGTTCGAGACGGGCCTTTTTCTGCAAGTTCGGGGCCGCCGTCAGTCAGCGGCGTGCGCCCGTCTGGTGTGCGCGACGATCAGGTCGGCACCTTGCGCAGCATTTCCAGGCCAACCTGGCCGGCGGCGATTTCACGCAGAGCGGTCACGCCGGGCTTGTTGCGCGACTCGATCTTGGGCGTGTGGCCCTGGCTCAGCATGCGGGCACGGTAGGTTGCAGCGAGCACCAGCTGAAAGCGGTTCGGGATCTTTTGCAGGCAGTCTTCAACGGTGATGCGGGCCATGTGGGCGCTCCGGTAGGGTTGTCTTGCGCGGCGAAAAACCGCTCAGACCAGATTGAGGGCACGGAACACGGCAGACTTGTTCCGGCGCTGAGCTGCATATTTTAACCGCTGCGAATGAACAATGGCCTTCAAATCGAACAAAGCCGACTCAAAAAGTGCATTCACGACGATGAAATCGAAGTTTTGCGCCTGGCCCACCTCGATGCGGGCATTGGCCATGCGCAATTCGATGGTCTCCGGGCTGTCCTCGCCCCGGCGGTTGAGGCGCTGCAGCAGCTCTTCGTAGCTGGGTGGCAGGATGAAGATCAGGATGGCATTGGGAAAGATCTTCTTGATCTGCAACGCGCCCTGCCAGTCGATCTCCAGCACCACGTCTTCGCCATTCTTGATGCGGTCTTCGATGGCGTGGCGCGAGGTGCCGTAGTGGTTGCCGTGCACCTCGGCGTGCTCGAAGAAGTCGCCCCGCTCGACCATGGCCAGGAATTCTTCCTTGCTGGTGAAGTGGTATTCGCGCCCCTGTTGCTCCTGGCCGCGCGGTGCACGGGTGGTGTGCGACACGGACACCTGCAGGCGCGAGTCGAGCTCCAGCAGCGCCTTGACCAAGCTGGATTTGCCGGTGCCGCTGGGTGCGGACACCACGAACAGGTTGCCGGGATAGTCCATGAGGTTGTCTCCGGAAGCCGCAGACAGCGCGTCCGCGGACGTGGGGGAGGTTTGGGGGGAGTTATCGGCCGTCATTCGATGTTCTGAACCTGTTCGCGCATTTGTTCGATCAAAACCTTCATTTCGACCGAAATCTGGGTCAATTCCAGGGCGGCGGCCTTGGAGCCCAGGGTGTTGGCTTCCCGGTGCAGCTCCTGAATCAGGAAATCCAGGCGCTTACCCACTTCACCGCCTTTTTTCAGCAGGCGGCCAATTTCGTCCAGGTGGGCCTTCAGGCGCTGCAGCTCTTCGTCCACGTCGATGCGCAGCGCATACGCGGCCGCCTCATTGAGCGCGCGCTCCTGGGCGGCCTCCGGCGTCACGTTGCCGCCCACGGCTTGCAGCGCTTCCTGGTATTTCTGGACAAAACGCTCCTGCTGACGCTGCACGGCCAGGGGCACCAGTGGCGTGGCCTGCTCGGCCAGGGCCAGCAGACCCTTGAGCTTGTCCTTGAGGATGCCAACCAAGCGGGCGCCCTCACGCTCGCGCGCCTCCTTGAGCGCCTCGACGCACTGGCGCGCCGCCTCCAGGGCCGCGTCCTCCAGCTTGACCGACGGCGCCGCTGCACGACACCAGTTCAGGACCTCGTTGACCGACAGCGGCGTGGCCTTGGGCAGCCAGTTTTGCACCGTGCCCTCCAGGCGGGCCAGGGTGTGCAGCTGATCCGGTTGCGGCGTGGGCCAACCCGCGTCGGCTGCGCGCTGGGGCTGCAGCCGCAGCTCGATCTTGCCGCGCTTGAACGAAGCGGTGAGCAGATCACGCAAAGCGGGTTCGAGCGCACGGAACTCGTCAGCCAGCTTGAAGCTCAGATCCAGAAAGCGGCTGTTGACCGAGCGCAGCTCGGCGCCCACACCGCCCGAGGCGCTCTTGCCCCCGCCAGCGCGTGACGCAGTGGACGAATCCCCCTCATCGGTGTTTTCACTGACGTGGTCGGGAGCCGACGCAACCGCGCTGGCAAAGCCGGTCATAGAGTAGACTGACATGGTTACTTGACACCAGACAAAACTCGATTATGTCAAAGCCGAAACCTGCCCCGTTGCCTTCGGGCACCGTTGTGGGCGGCTACCAGGTCGTCAAGAAGCTCGCGGCAGGCGGTTTTGGGGTGGTGTACCTCGCCGAAGACCCCGACAAACGACTGGTAGCGCTCAAGGAATACCTGCCCGCGTCCCTGGCCGAACGTGCTCCGGGCGAGTTGATCCCGCGCGTCAAACCCGACAAGCAGCCGCTGTACCGCCTGGGCCTGAAAAGCTTTTTCGAAGAAGGCCGCTCGCTCGCGCAGATTGCCCACCCCAGTGTGGTGTCGGTGCTGAATTTCTTCCGTGAGAACGAAACCGTCTACATGGTGATGAACTACCTCCAGGGCGACACCCTGCAGGATTTCATCGTCACGGCGCGCGATCTCAAACGCGACAAGGTCTTCCGCGAATCCACCATCCGAAGCCTGTTCGACGAGATCCTGCGCGGCTTGCGCATCGTGCACCAGCACAAGATGCTGCACTTGGACATCAAGCCCGCCAACATCTTCATCACCAACGACAACAAGGCCGTGCTGCTGGACTTCGGCGCCGCGCGCGAGGTGCTGTCCAAGGAAGGCAACTTCATCCGCCCCATGTACACGCCCGGCTTTGCCGCGCCCGAGATGTACCGGCGCGACGGCTCGCTGGGCCCCTGGACGGACATCTACGCCATCGGCGCCTGCATCTACGCGTGCATGCAGGGCTACCCACCCAATGACGCGCCCCAACGTCTGGAAAAGGACCGATTAGGGCTTTCTCTCTCAAGACTGCGCAACGTGTATTCGGATAACCTCATCGAGGTGACCGAGTGGTGCATGTCGCTGGACCCGCTGGCTCGCCCGCAAAGCGTTTTCGCCTTGCAAAAAGAACTGGCCCGAGAAACCGAAAGGCGCTACTCGAAGCTCACCTTTGCCGAGCGGGTCAAACTGCAACTTGAAAACCTCAAATCGGGCGCGAAGGCCTAAACCCGACGCACACAGCAGGCATGAGATTCTCCGTCTACCAGATCAGCCGCAAAGGCGGCCGCGAGAAAAACGAAGACCGCATGGGCTACTGCTACACGCGGGATTCAGGCCTGTTTGCCCTGGCGGACGGCATGGGCGGCCACCCCGAAGGCGAAATGGCGTCCCAACTGGCCTTGCAGACCATGGCGGCGCTGTACCAGCGCGATGCCCGCCCCACCCTGGCCGACCCCATCCGCTTCCTGCAGGACGCCGTGATGGCCGGCCACCACCAGCTGCTTCGCTACGCCAGTGAAAAAGGCCTGATGGACACGCCGCGTACCACCATCGTCGCCTGCATCTTGCAAGGCAACGCGGCCTACTGGGCGCACTGCGGTGACTCGCGCCTGTATTTCGTGCGTGGTGACAAGCTGATCGCCCGCACGCGCGACCACTCCTACTCCGAGCTGCAGCAAACGCTGTCCACCGTGGTGCCGCTCAACGAGCGCTACAACCGCAACGTGCTGTTCACCTGCCTGGGCAGCCCCGGCAAGCCCGTGGTCGACACCGCCGGCCCGCTGATCCTGCAGGAGGGCGACCGCATCATGTTGTGCTCGGACGGCCTGTGGGGCACCGTCGAGGACGAAGAAATCACCCGCCACCTGTCCACGCGCACCATCTCGGACGCCGTACCCGAACTGGTGGAAGTGGCGCTGCGCAATGGCGGCGTCAAGTGCGACAACGTCACCGTGCTCGCGATGGAGTGGGAATCCGCCTCCAACGACGAGCAGCCCAACGTGCACACCGACAACCTGGGCGAAGAGGTTTTTGCATCGACCATCCAGGCCAGCGTCGGCAGCACCGGCACGCCGGGTGACAATGTCGAGGCTGACGACCTGGACGAGGCCGAAATCGAACGCTCGATCCGCGAGATCAACGAAGCGATTCGCCGCTCGGCCAGTGCCGCCAAAAAAAGCTGACGCGCCGCGGCCCCCGCTTGCCTGATCAACCGGCCGCTGTGGCCGGTTGGCTTTTGTACCGTCCATTTTTCATTCTGAAGACCAGGAGCCCCTCATGGCATACCAGCGTTCACAAGGCCGCGCCGCAGACGCACTGCGCCCGCTGAGCATCACCCGCGGCTACACCAAACACGCTGAAGGCTCGGTGCTGATCTGCTTTGGTGACACCAAGGTGCTCTGCACCGCCTCGGTTGAAGAAAAGGTGCCGCCGCACAAACGCGGCAGCGGCGAAGGTTGGGTCACGGCCGAATACGGCATGCTGCCCCGTGCCACCCACTCGCGCAGCGACCGCGAAGCCGCACGCGGCAAACAGACCGGCCGCACTCAGGAGATCCAGCGCCTGATCGGCCGCAGCCTGCGCGCCGTGTTCGATCTGGCCAAGCTGGGCGAGCGCTCCATCATCATCGACTGCGACGTCATCCAGGCCGATGGCGGCACCCGCACCGCCGCCATCACCGGCGCCTACGTCGCGGCGGTGGACGCCGTCACCGGCCTGATTGCCCAAGGCAAACTCACCGCCAGCCCCATCCTGCACCCCGTGGCTGCCATCAGCGTCGGCATCGTGGAAGGCACCCCCCTGCTGGACCTGGAATACACCGAAGACGCCGCCTGCGACACCGACATGAACGTGGTCATGACCGGCGCGGGACACTTTGTAGAAGTGCAAGGCACCGCCGAGGGCGTGGCCTTCACCCGCCAGGAGATGGACCAGCTGCTGGCCCTGGCCGACAAGGGCGTGCGCGAGCTGATCACGGCTCAGGCCGCCGCGCTGGCCCAACCCCTGGTCAAGGCCTGATCCCTTGCCGGAGCACGCATGAGCAAGCAACTGATCCTCGCCTCCAACAATGCCAAGAAACTGCGCGAACTGCAGGCGCTGATCAGCCCGTTGGGCGTCGAGCTGGTCACGCAAGGCTCACTGGGCATCCCCGAAGCCGAAGAGCCGCACATCACCTTTGTTGAAAACGCGCTGGCCAAGGCCCGCCATGCCGCGCGCATCGGCCAGGGCCCCGCCATCGCCGATGACTCCGGCCTGTGCGTGGCCGCGCTGGGTGGCGCGCCGGGCGTGCGCTCGGCCCGCTATGCCGTGGACGCGGGTCGCATCCCCGAAGGCCTGCCGCGCGAAAGCATCGATGCAGCCAACAACGCGTGGCTGCTTGACCAGATGCGCGGCCAGACGCAACGCCGCGCCCACTTCACCTGCCTGCTCGTGGCCGTGCGCCACGCCGATGACCCGGAACCGCTGATCGCTGAAGGCCACTGGGAAGGCGAGCTGCTGGAAGCTGGCCAAGGTGAGCACGGCTTTGGCTATGACCCGCTGCTGTGGCTGGCCGCCTATCAACAAAGTGCAGCTCAACTCCCACCCGAGATCAAGAACGGCATCAGCCACCGCGCCAAGGCGTGCCAGCGCATGCTGCACATGATCGAGGCGCAATGGGGTCTGGTCGGCGCGGGCCGGGCTGACACCGACGCCCGCTGGCCCTGGCAGCGCTGAACGGTCCCCAGCCCCAAGCAGAGGCACACCCCATGATCACGCTGCAACGCCCCGGCGCCCTGCAAGCCTTGCCACCGCTGTCGCTGTACGTGCACCTGCCCTGGTGCCTCAAGAAGTGCCCCTACTGCGACTTCAATTCGCATGAAGTCACACGGTCTGGCAAAGCAGGCCCGAGCATCCCCATAGCCCAGGACGCCGCCAGCGCCTCCAGGCAGCTGAACGCCCGGACAGAAAGCCTCTACCTGGACGCCCTGTGTGCCGACCTCGAATCCGCCCTGCCACAGATCTGGGGCCGCCGCGTGCACACCATCTTCATCGGTGGCGGCACCCCCAGCCTGTTCTCGCCCGACAGCATCGACCGCCTGCTGGCCGACATCCGCGCGCGCCTGCCGCTGGAGCCGCAATGCGAGATCACCATGGAGGCCAACCCGGGCACTTTCGAGAAGGACCGCTTCAAGGCCTTCCGCCAGGCTGGCGTCAACCGCCTGTCCATCGGTGTGCAAAGCTTTGACGATGCCAAGCTCAAGGCCCTGGGCCGCGTGCACGACCGCTCGCAAGCCATCGCCGCCATCGAAGAGGCCCAGCAGCATTTCGAGACCTTCAACCTTGACCTGATGTACGCCCTGCCCGGCCAGAGCCCCGCCGATCTGGACGCCGACATCAGCCAGGCCCTGGCCTTCGAGCCACCGCACCTGTCGCTCTACCACCTCACGCTCGAACCCAACACCGTCTTCGCCACGCAGCCGCCCACAGGTCTGCCCGACGACGACACGGCCTTCGACATGTTGGACCACCTCATCGAGCGCACCACGGGCGCAGGCCTGCAGCGCTACGAGGTGTCCGCCTACGCGCGCCCCGGTCACCAGTGTCAGCACAACCTGAACTACTGGCAGTTCGGTGACTACCTCGGCATCGGTGCCGGCGCCCACAGCAAGATCAGCTTCCCTGACCGTATCGTGCGACAGGTCCGCTGGCGCGAGCCTGCCACCTACATGGACAAGGCGCGCCAAGGCCTGGCCTGCTCCAACGAACACGAGGTGGACCTGTCCTCACGCGCCTTCGAGTTCATGATGAACGCCCTGCGCCTCAAGGACGGCTTCGAGCTGCTGCGCTTCACCGAGCGCACGGGCCTGACGCTGGCCAGCATCCAGCAGCCATTGGCTCAGGCAGAAGCGCAAGGCCTGCTGCAACGCGACCTCGCCCGTGCCTGGCCTACCGCCAAGGGCTTTGACTTCCTGAGTGACCTGCAAGCCCTGTTTCTGAAGGATTGAGGCGGCACCGGTCGCCACCTACAATTCGGCGACATTCCCGCTTCGTCTCCGTCGTTCAGCTGCATGACCCCAGCCCTGCTCAGCGACAGCACCGTGGCCTTCATCCAGCGGGAGGTGGCCATCGATGTTGCCTCATGCTCATCGGATCTGCGCCCCAGCGCCTGCCGGGGCTTCGCCTGCCGCGTCTCACCCGACCGGCAGCGCCTGACCATTTTCGTGCGTAGCGGCGAGGCCAACCAGTTGCTGCAGGACGTGCTGGGGCAAGACGTCATCGCGGTGGTGTTCTGTCTGCCCGCCACCGAAGCGGCCATCCAGATCAAGGGGCGCCAGATCAGCCTGTCGGCGGCCACGGCAGATGACATGACCTGCGTGGAGCGCTATCGCCATGCCTTTGTCAATGGCATCGCGGCCCTCGGTTACAGCCGGGCGTTCGGCCTGTCTCACATGGCGGTCGAGGCCGGCCAGTTGGTGGCTTTGAGCTTCACCCCGGAGCTCGTGTTCGAGCAGACACCCGGCCCCACAGCCGGCCAACGCATGGGGGACGGCAGCCATGAGTGAGGTGTGCATTGCGCATCTGCGCAACTGCTTTGAAGGCGGCGTCCCCAGCGCCTTGTCCACCTGTTCGGCAGAGGGCATCCCCAACATCGCCTATCTGTCGCAGGTGCAGTACGTGGACCAGCGCCACGTGGCCACCACCTTCCAGTTTTTCAACAAGACGCGGCAGAACATCCTGGCCAATCCCTATGCCCTGCTGAAAGTGGTGGACCCGCTCAATGGCAGTGGCCACAAGCTGCATGTTCGCTACCTGCGCACCGAAACCAGCGGCCCCTTGTTCGAAAGCATGAAGGCCAAGCTGGCAGGCATTGCCTCGCACACCGGCATGACGGACGTCTTCAAGCTGCTGGGCTCGGACATCTACGAAGTCACACGGGTCGAAACGATCGTGCCCCCCATGGCTGGCATCCAGCCACCGCCCCCGGACAGCTTGCCCAAACTGCGCCACATGAGCGCCATGCTGAACGCCAGCCGCGATCTGGACGAGCTGCTGGACAACACCCTGACAGCGCTGCAAACGGTCTGCGGCATCGGCCACATGATGATCCTCAAGCTCGACGAATGCGGGGAGCGTCTGTTCACCGTGGCCAGCAGGGGTTACGCGCAATCGGGCGTCGGCTCGGAGATACCCATGGGGCATGGCGTGATCGGTGTGGCGGCACGCGAGCGCACCCCCATCCGCATCTCGCACATGACCAGCGAGTACATCTATGGCAAGGCCGTGCGCGACAGCGCCGAAGCGCTTGGCCTGCATCACCAGCTGGAAACCGCCATCCCCATGCCAGGCTTGCCCGAGTGCCGCAGCCAGATGGCCGTGCCCATCACAGCTGGCAACAGGCTCTATGGCGTGCTGTACGTCGAGAGCCACGAAGACCTGCGTTTCACCTACGACGACGAAGACATGCTGCAGATCCTGGCCCAGCAGTTTGGCTGGATGGCACAAAGCATGGCCTGCGCAGACCCGATCGAGCAAGGCGTCGATGCCGCCAAAGCGCTCCCGGCATCGGGCGCGCCCGCGTCACCCACCAGCCCGATCGCGCCCGAGGCGATCGCATCGCATGACGATGGCCGCCCTGTGCTGGTTCGCTACTTCAAGGCAGACCACAGCATCTTTCTGGATGAGGACTACCTGATCAAGGGCGTGGCCGGCGCCATCTTCTGGAAGCTGGTTCAGACCCGGCAACGAGAAGGCAGAGACCAGTTCACCAACCGCGAGCTGCGTCTGGCGCCTGACCTCTCCCTGCCTGACATCGCCGACAACCTGGAAGCCCGCCTCGTGCTGCTGCAACGCCGCCTGGCCGAGCGAACCAGCTGCGTGCGCATGCACAAGACGGGCCGTGGGCGCTTCCAGCTGCAGGTGATGCAGCCGCTGAAGCTGCAGCAGGCGGACTGATCGGCCTGGCGGCTCAAGCCGCAGCCAGCTCCACGGCCTGCTGATGCCGAGCTGCCGTCACGACCGTTGTGCGCCCGGCATGGCGCCACACATTGATGGCAAACGCCACAAACGCCAGCGCCACGATGACCGAGCCACTGCCCACAATGGGCTCGGCCATTGGCAGATGGTGCATCACCGCATAGATGCCACCGGCCATCAGAGGCAAGCCCAGGTTGTGCAACCAGAACTGCAGCCTGGCCAGCACGCTGCCCGCCATGCTCGGGAAGACCTCGTAGGCCATGGCCATGATGCCCATGGACACCCAGCCCACCAGGTTGATGTGCACATGCACCCCCTTGTTCGTGAAGTCACCCGAAGCGGCCATCACGATGCCCATGCCGATACCCAGCAGCGCATACAGCACCGCACAACGCATCAAGTTCTTAGCCATGGCAAGCCACCTCCGGCTTCAGGGCGGCCTGCAGCTTGTGCCAGGCACGGGCATTCAACAGGGGGCGCGCCGTGTCGAGCTGGGACGCGAACACCTCGGGCGGCATGCCCTGGCGCATGCCACCCATCATGGCCACGCGCTCGGGGTGTGACAACTGCGGCAGGATCCAGCGGAAATGGTGGGCCATCTCGTCGGCCGGCACGCTGGCCAGCAGCGCACTGTGGATCTCGATGAGCTCTTCGTCGCTGAAGTGGCGCCACAGCACGGCGTTGTGCTCGCGCTCCTCCAGCAGCATGTGCTCGAAGTTGTCAGCCACAAACAGGCTCAGCAACTGGTACAGACGCTGCCACGCGGCCGCTTGTTGCGGCTCGGATGCGGCCAAGGCCTGCCGCAGGCAGCCATTCAAGGCATCGATGTGCGCCACATGCTCGACATGCTCCTGTGCGCAGCCCGCGCTGCTGCCCGGTGCGCGCCGCTCCATGGCCGTATGCAAGAAATGGTTCTCGTGCTTGAGGTGCTCGCCACAGATGTGCAACAGCGAGCGAACCACCTCTGCCGTGTCCTGGCGCTCCTGGGCGTCGGTGTAATCGGTGCTGCCCACGCGCACCAGGGTATCGGCCATGAAGGCACGCAGCCCCTTGTGCACCCCCTGGTAAATGTTGAAGCGCTGACTGTGGTCCAGGGCCTGCTCGACCAGCTGCTTTCCCTTTGTCGCCCCGATCTGCGAGCCGAACTGCTCAACGGGGATCTCTTGCGTGATGTGGCTCATGGTGTCACTTCCTGTTGTGGCCCGGCGTGATGACCAGGCCGTTGTTGATGATGGAAGTGACTGTAGGCAAGGCGCCCGAAGGCGTTTCGTAAATGCTTCTTCAGCAATTCTTAAAGCGCTCTTAACCCCCCATCAGGGCGCCCCCCTTGGGGCGAAAAAAAAGCCGCTGGCACTCACCAGCGGCTTCTTGATGGGCGAGAAACGCGCAGCGCGATCAGGCTGCCTTCTTCTCGTCACGCAGCTCGCGGCGCAGGATCTTGCCCACATTGGTCTTGGGCAAATCGTGGCGGAACTCGATGTGCTTGGGGCACTTGTAGCCAGTCAGTTGCTCGTGGCAATAGGCCTTCAACGCCGCTTCGGTCAAGGTGGCATCCTTGCGCACCACGAACAGCTTGACGGCTTCGCCCGACTTGTCATCGGGCACACCCACCGCCGCGCACTCCAGCACACCAGGGTGCATGTTCACGACCTGCTCCACTTCGTTGGGGTACACGTTGAAGCCTGACACCAGGATCATGTCCTTCTTGCGGTCCACGATCTTGAACAGGCCGGTCGAATCCATCACACCGATGTCACCCGTGCGGAAGAAACCATCGGCCGTCATGACCTTGGCGGTCTCATCCGGGCGGTTCCAGTAACCGGCAATCACCTGCGGGCCACGGATGCAAATCTCGCCCACGCCGCCCACATCCAGGTGGTTGCCGTCGTCGTCCAGGATGGCCACGTCGGTCGAGGGGATCGGGTAGCCGATGGCACCATTGAACTCGGTGATGTCCAGGCGGTTGGCGGTGGCAACCGGCGAGGTTTCGGACAAGCCATAACCTTCCACGATCGGGCAACCGGTGACCTTCTTCCAGGTTTCGGCGGTCGCCTGCTGGACAGCCATGCCGCCACCGTTGGACACCTTCAGACCCGAGAAGTCAATCTTCGAGAACTCGGGGTGGTTCACCAGCGCATTGAACAAGGTGTTCACAGCCGGGAACTGGTTGACCTTGTACTTCTTGAGCGTCTCGATGAAACCAGGGATGTCACGCGGGTTGGCGATCAGCAGGTTCATGCTGCCCATGCGCGCGCCCATCATGTAGCACACCGTCAGCGCGAAGATGTGATAGAGCGGCAAGGCACACACCACCGTCAGCGGCTGGTCGCCCAGCTTGGCCAGTTCGGGCTTGAACCAGGCTTCGTTTTGCAGGATGTTGGCCACCACATTGCGATGCAGCAGCGTGGCGCCCTTGGACACACCGGTCGTGCCGCCCGTGTACTGCAGGAAAGCCACGTCATCGGGCTTGATCGTGGGGCGCGTGTACTTGGCCGAGCGACCTTGGGCCAGCGCGTCCTTGAACTTGGTCAGCTTGCACTTGTCATTGTTGGGCAGCGTGAAGGCCGGCACCATCTTCTTGACGTTGCGCACCACGAAGTTGACTATCAGGCCCTTGGGGAAAGGCAGCATGTCACCCATCGCGGCCAACAGGAGCGGGACCGTGAACGCCGTCGCTAGCCAGAAGCGGCGCGTCATGTCGCGGAGTTCGGGATTGTCTTCGACCCATTCACCGCTCACTGTTCGCGGTTCGAGGGCCATTCCGCAGATTGGGCCGGGTTGATTTCAGCGGGTACACCGGGTTCGTAGCTGGCCAGCCATGGCTTGGAAATCGTCATCGTCATCCTCTTTGATGGATCAGGTTCGGCAGGTGTCCGGTAATCGGACACACAGGATAAGGCGAGTAAAGCACTGCATGAATTCTGCAACATTCGTGACTAGGGGTATTCCCTTAGATTGAGACGCCGCAGTTCTTGTTCATTCCTCCTACAGCCAGAAAAATACAGCCGCCGAGAGGTTAAACGCCATCGGGATTGGCGGCACACGCGAGGCACAATCTCCCGGCAATCTGACTCACAACCTTTCCTTATTTGGGAACAGTTACGCACGGAAGCCAAACACATGGTCGACCGATCCATAGATCACCCACTTCAACCCAAGCGCCGCTGGTTTCTCAAGACGGCGCTGGCGATCGGGGCCGTAGGCGGCGCGCTCGGTACGCTGGTTTACTGGCACCGTGGCATGAGCAACGGCAAGCTGACTGAACACGGCCGTGATGTCTTGCGAGGGCTGACCATGGCCATCGTGGGGCCCATGCTGCCCAAGGACAAGGCCCAGCGTGAAGCCATCATCGAGGGCCACCTCGCGCACACCGAGACCTTCCTCAACGGCATGCCCAATGTGCTGCAGATCCAGGTCAACGCCTTGCTGGGCCTGCTTGGCAACTACCCCACGCGCAAGATGCTGACCGGCATGGGCGCCGCCTGGGGCGAAGCCACCGAGGACGAGCTCGCCCAGGCGCTCGAGACCATGCGGCTCAACCCCCTGCCCTCCACCCGCCTGACCTATCAGGTCCTGCGCAGCCTGGTCTGCATGTCCTTCTACTCCAACAGCGCCCACTGGCCTCTGACCGGTTACCCCGGCCCCGTCCAAATATGAGCAAACTCCCCGATCCATTCCGCGAAGGCCTGGCGCGTGGCTGGAAGGCCACCAACGGTGAACAGGGCCTGCCTGAACAGGTCCAGTGCGATGTCGTCATCGTGGGCACCGGTGCCGGCGCCGGCATCACCGCCGAGCTGCTGACCAAGGCTGGCCTGGACGTCGTGCTGGTCGAAGAAGGCCCGCTGCGCACCAGCTCCGACTTCAACCAGAAAGAGTCCGAAGCCTACGCCAACCTGTACCAGGACGGTGGCGGCCGCAAGACCATGGACGGCGCCCTGACCCTGCTGCAAGGCCGCTGCGTGGGTGGCACCACCGTCATCAACTGGACCAGCTCCTTCCGCACGCCTGCCTCGACCCTGAAGTACTGGGAAGACAACTTCGGCCTGAAGGACTTCAACGAAGCGTCGATGGCCCCCTGGTTTGCACAGGCGGAAAAACGCCTGAACATGCACAAGTGGGAAGAGGCACCGCCCAACCCGAACAATGAACTGCTGCGAACGGGCGCCAAGAAGCTGGGCATTTCGGCCGATGTGATCCCCCGCACTTGATGGGCGGCTACGGTAAAGGCCTGGCCGAGCGCTTCCAGAACTACCCCAACACGCAGATGATGCTGGCGCTGCTGCGCGATGGTTTCCATCCGGAATCTACTGGCGGCACCGTGATCCTGAACGTCGATGGCAGCCCACTGCTGAACTACGCGATGTCCGACTACGTGCTGGCTGGCTTCAAGCAGGCGCTGCTGACCATGGCCGAGGTACAGTTTGCCGCCGGTGCGAAGAAGGTGCTGCCACTGCACGAGCAGGCGCACTACTACACCAGCTGGGCAGAAGCCAAGGCCGCCATCTCGGCCTACGAGATGAAGCCCTACTACGTGGGCGGCGGCAGTGCACACATCATGGGTGGCTGCCGCATGGGCGGCACAGAACAACAAGGCGTCGTGCGTCCAGATGGCGTGCACTGGCAGCTGTCGAACCTGTCTGTTCATGACGGCTCACTGTTCCCCACCAGCATTGGCGCCAACCCGCAGCTGTCGATTTATGGCTTGACCAACCGCCTGGCCACGGGCCTGGCCAAGCGCTTGAGTGGCAAGGATGTGAGCTTGGCGGCCTGATTTCGCTGTCTGCGCGCATTGATGCAAAACCCGCCTTTTGGCGGGTTTTGTTTTTGTTGGAGTGCTTCGCTCAGGACGTTTGGTGGGTTGTACAAGCCATGTGGCGCGGGTGGCCGGCTCCGCTCATGCCCGGGCCAGAGGGCCCTGGCGTTCCCCACGCATAAACAGTCCACTGGACTGTTGATGTCGAGGCGCCCTCCTCCGACCGGGCCTTGCCCGGCCCCCCTTTACTTCGCTGCACCGGCCACCCACACCACATGACTGCGAACCGCTCTGGCAGCGCCTTCGCTCCGCGAAGGCCAGGGGATGGACAGCGGCACAAGCCGCTGCCCATCCCCTTCAACTACCGCCGCGGTGTAAGGAAGGGGCGCTTGGGGTGCACGGCGGAGCGAAGTAAAGGAGGAGCAATGGGCGCAAGCCTATTGCGGAGGACATGAGCGCAGCCGTGTACCCCAAGCACCCCTTCCGCTATCACCACACCAAAAGAAAAAGGCCCTCAACGAGGGCCTTTCGATCATCCGGTGAAAACCGAATTACTTGGTGCGGGTGCCGACCACTTCGATTTCAACGCGACGGTTCTTGGCGCGGCCAGCTTCCGTCTTGTTGTCAGCAACGGGCTGCGACTTGCCCTTGCCTTCGGTGTAGATGCGCGACGCTTCGATGCCCTTGTCAGCCAGGTACTTCTTCACGGCTTCAGCGCGGCGCACCGACAGCTTCTGGTTGTAGGCGTCAGTACCCTTGGCGTCGGTGTGACCCACGGCGATCACGACTTCCAGCGTCAGACCCTTGACCTTGTCAGCCAGATCGTCCAGCTTGGCCTTGCCTTCCTTCTTCAGGTCAGCCTTGTCGAAATCGAAGAAGGCGTCAGCGGCGAAGCTCACCTTTTCGGTAGCGGGGGCAGCAGGCACCACGACAGGAGAGGGAGCCGGAGCAGGAGCCGGTGCGGCGGCGGGAGCCGGTGCGGGAGCGGGCGCAGGAGCGGGAGCCGGAGCAGGCACGCCATCACAGCCTTGCACGCCCGTTTCAGGGGTCCAGGGGTTGTTGCGCCAGCAGTATTCGTTCGAACCGTTCTTCCAGACGGTACCGTCGGTGGCACGCCAGCTGTCAACGGTTTGTGCGAAAGCAGTGCCAGCCAGCGCAGCGGTAACGAACAGGGCGGCAACTTTGTTGAGTTTGTTCATGCAAATCCTCGCGATAAAGACGCAGCATTCCACTGCGGACGCCCTGACAGGGCAACCTCCCCAGAAGGGGGTGGGGGCGCACCCACAAGGTTAACCCTAGGGCACATAACGAAAACGATTGTGCCATAGCCATTTTCCTGCTCAAGCAAGACAGGCTCTTCCCAAGGCGAAGCGGCCCGAATGTTGCGCGTGGACGACATTGGCGGCCAATTACAATCCTCTCTTTGTTCGCTCGCGCGCCCGTGAACCGTCAGGACAGGGGGCGCAGGCGCCAGTGGAAGCCCCTGACAGCCTCGAGCGCCTGCGCTCGACCCGTCTCTTCTCACCGCTTTAGCCCGCATGACGCAATTCGCCAAGGAAACCCTGCCCATCAGCCTCGAAGAGGAGATGCGGCGTTCGTACCTCGATTACGCGATGAGCGTGATCGTCGGCCGGGCCCTGCCTGATGCCCGTGATGGCCTCAAACCCGTGCACCGCCGCGCCCTGTACGCGATGCACGAGCAGAACAACGACTGGAACCGCCCGTTCAAGAAGAGCGCGCGTATCGTCGGTGACGTGATGGGTAAATACCACCCGCACGGTGACTCGGCCATTTACGACACCATCGTCCGCATGGCGCAGCCCTTCTCGCTGCGTCACATGCTGGTTGATGGCCAGGGCAACTTCGGCTCGGTCGACGGCGACAACGCCGCGGCCATGCGTTACACCGAAATCCGCCTGACGAAGATCGCCCACGAGATGCTGGCCGACATCGACAAGGAAACCGTCGATTTCGGGCCCAACTACGACGGCTCGCTGCAAGAGCCGCTGGTGCTGCCCACGCGCCTGCCCAATCTGCTGATCAACGGCTCGGCCGGTATCGCGGTGGGCATGGCCACCAACATTCCGCCGCACAACCTCAATGAGGTGGTGGACGCCTGTCTGCACGCGCTGAAGAACCCCGACTGCTCGATCGACGAGTTGATGGAGATCATCCCCGCGCCCGACTTCCCCACCGCCGGCATCATCTATGGCCTGTCCGGTGTGCGCGAAGGCTACCGCACCGGCCGTGGCCGCGTGGTCATGCGTGCCCGCGTGCACTTCGAAGACATCGGCAAGGGCGACCGCCAGGCGATCATCGTCGACGAGATCCCCTACCAGGTGAACAAGAAGACCCTGCTTGAGCGCATCGCCGAGCTGGTCAACGAGAAGAAGATCGAAGGCATCAGCCACCTGCAGGACGAGTCCGACAAGTCCGGCATGCGCGTGGTGATCGAGCTCAAGCGCGGTGAGGTGCCCGAGGTCGTGCTGAACAACCTGTACAAGCAGACGCAGCTGCAGGACACCTTCGGCATGAACATGGTGGCCCTGATCGACGGGCAGCCCAAGCTGTGCAACCTGAAGGACATGATCACGGTCTTCCTGGAGCACCGCCGCGAAGTGGTGACCCGCCGCACCGTGTTCGAGCTGCGCAAGGCGCGCGAACGTGGCCACGTGCTGGAAGGCCTGGCCGTGGCGCTGGCCAACATC
>JACPOH010000190.1 GCA_016185075.1 Aquabacterium sp.
CGGTCAAGGTCAAACTCCAGATACGTGAGTTTGACCAGGCGCGAGGTGTCACGCAGCAGGCGCAGCACGAGGCCGTTGGTGACCAGGCCGTAGAGTGCATCCTGGAGGTTGAGATACTCCTGCACCATGGCGTGGGCCGAAGCCCCGGTGCCGTCGTTGGGGTCCCCCACCTCGTTGATCTCACCGTCGCCGCCGTACACAGCCGGGATGAGGCGTGTGGAGGACAGGTCCAGTGGGCTCAGGCCCAGCCCTTCATCCTCCGCGATGGCCTGGTGGCTGCTGCGCTTGTTGGCCAGCGTCGGGAAGACCTCGACTTCGGTGATGCCGGCCGGCTGCAGCAAGGTGCTCTTGACGAAGTCGAAATAGGCCTTGCCCGTCACTTTCTCCACCACCGCCCCCGCCAGCAGGTAGCCAAAGTTCGAGTACTTGTTGTTGGTGCCTGGCGTGAAGTCCAGCGCACGGCCATACATGTAGCGCGCCACATCCAGCTTGGTCACGGGGCGGCCCAGGTTCATGTCCAGCGCGATCTTGCGCATGTTGTAGGTGGGGTCGAACCCTGAACCTGTGCCGGTGTCGTCGTAGCCGCCCATGTGGTCCAGCAGCTGCTGCACGGTGATGTTGTCACTGCGCGGGTCGGCCGGGTGCGTGAAGCCGAGCAAAGGGTAGACCTTGGTGGTGGGCGTCAGCTGCTTGGTGTCGTACAAGGCTTGCACGGCTGCTTCCAGGAACATCTTGCTGCAACTGGCCAGCAGGAATCGATCGGAAGGCTGGGTCATGCGGTAGCCAGGTTCGGCCCAGGTGTAGGCGCGCGAGAACTTGCTCACGCCGTTCTTGCCGATGGCCAGTTGGGCGGCGCGCACACCGTGGGCCTGCATGAAGGTCTGCATGGCGTGGTCCAGTGCGGCCAGATGGGGCACGGGTGTGCCGGTGGCCGACCATTGGCGCGCCATGGGCATGTCCTGCTTGGCGAAGATGGCGGCGTAGCGCGTGTCCGAGCCCACGCCGCCTCCCTGCACGCAGATGGGGTACATGCCGGCGGCCTTCTGCTTGTCGAACTCGGCCTGGTAGTCCGCGGCGCTCATGCCGTGTCGAGCCACCCAGGGGCCGACCACATCGTCCTTGAAGACCGAGCAATACATGTGGTCGCTGGAGACCGCCACATACGATGGCCTGTAGCCCGACAACTGGTAGCCGGGCAACTGCACTTCGGCATTGAACACGTCCTGGTAGCTCTCGCCCGTGTCCGAGGGGTGCGCGTGCCACTTCACGAAGCCGGGGTTGGCATGCCAGACGGCCATGTAGCGGCGGTCTGAAGGCGTGCCGTAGATGGCCACCGAGCGCAAGGTCATGCGCTGGTTGTGGGCTGTCTTGTTGAGGTTCTGGAAGGTACCGGCGTTGGCTTCCGGTCCTGATGGCACGCCATGGCGCGCCATCCAGCTGCCGGCAATGCCTTGCTCGAACACCGCGGCAAACACGGCATTGCCCGCCGTGCCAGTGGCGGACACCAGCACCGGCACAAAGCCCTTGGCCGTCCAGTTGTTGAAGAAGGACTGGTAACCCTCGCTGTTGACGCCATGCACGGCCACCCAGGCCGCGCCAGCGCGTTGCACCCAGACGGCTGCGTAACGCGCATCGCCCGGGTCGCCATACACGCTGAGAGAAATCATCCTGAAGCCCTGGGCGCTCAGGTTGTTGAAGTTGGTCTGGTGCTGGGTACTGGTGACCCCGTGGTAAGCCTGAAACATGGTGTCGCTCCTGCGGGTTGATGAGTGCCCCCACTGTCTGCCCCTCGCTGGGCAGGCGCCATCCCTAGCTGCGTAACGTCAATCTAGGGGGCGCTCATGGCGCCAGCAGCACACGAAGCGCCTCCAGCAAGCGCGTGCACTCGGCATCCGTGCCCACAGAGATGCGCAAGTGCTGCTCGATGCGCGGCAGCTTGAAATGCCGCACCAGGATCGCCTGATCGCGCAGGTGCTGCGCCAGCTCTCCCGCGTCATGCGTGGGGTGCGTGGCGAACACGAAATTGGCCGCGCTGGGCAGCACCTCGAAGCCGCGTGCGCGCAGGCCCGCCACCAGGCGCTCTCGGCTGCGCACCACGCGCGCGCAGGTCTCGCGAAAGTAGGCGTCGGCCTTGAACGAGGCCACGGCGCCCGCCTGTGCGAGGCGGTCCAGCGGGTAAGAGTTGAACGAATCCTTCACGCGCGCCAGCGCTTCGATCAGATCGGCCTGGCCCAGCGCATAGCCCACGCGCAAGCCCGCCAGGCCGCGAGACTTGGACAAGGTCTGCACCACCAGCAGATTGGGATACCGATCGATCAGGCGCACCGCGCTGTCGCCGCCGAAGTCGACGTAGGCCTCGTCCACCAGCACCACGCAATCCGGCTGCAGACGCAGCAGCGCCTCGATGTCGGACAAGGGCAAGGCGATGCCCGTTGGCGCGTTCGGATTGGCCAGCACCACGCCGCCCACCTTGCCAGCCGGTCTTGCGTAGTCGCGCACATCGATGCGGAAGCCCGCCCGCACCGGCACCGGTTCATGCGGGATGCCGTACAGCCTGCAGTAGACCGGGTAGAAGCTGTAGCTCACATCGGGCATCAACACGGGCAGACCATGCTGGAACAAGGCTTGAAACGCATGGGCCAGCACCTCGTCCGAGCCATTGCCCACGAACACCTGGTCGGGCACCAGGCCATGGTGCGTCGCGATCACGCGGCGCAACTCGCTGGCATCCGGATCAGGGTACAGCTGACCTGCCCCCTCACAGCCGTACCAGCTAAATGGAAGTGAGGTCCGTCAACTTGGAGAATGACGGACATGAGAAAGAGTCGATTTACCGAGCAGCAGATCATTGGTTTCTTGAAGCAG
>JACPOH010000032.1 GCA_016185075.1 Aquabacterium sp.
GACGCCCAGGCGCAGCGCGGTTTCGGCTTGCGTCAAGCCAGCGGCCTTGCGAAACGACTGCAGCAAGGCAGGCAACTGGTCTGGACTGCGAACGGGGAACGCTTGCATACAGGTTATGGTTTGTATTTGATTTGTACGCATTATGTGCTGTAACTTGACCATACACAATGAGATTTGTATTTCAATAATACAGCCTATATGCTGTTAATGCAGCTGGGCATAAGCCATGGCGTCGAGCTCGGCAGGCACCCGAGTCAAACATTAGCCTCTTCTTACTGGAAGGGTTTATCGCAAGTCGATTAATGATATTCGTCGTGTTTTAGCGCCCGTATCTTGGGGGAAGGAGCGCGTTCATGACCTGAAGTGCGCGCTTCCCGCCTTCCGTCCTTGCGCATCGGTTTCTAGAGTCAAAACGTCCATTTCGTTTTGATTGTTGAAGAACCGAGCGCGAGGAGCACACGCCATGACAACCCGTTTCCGCAAAGGCCTGGGCGCCCTGTCGATGCTGCAGGCATTGGCAGGCAGCATGGCCGCAACCCTGCCGCTGATGATGGCGGCGCCCCAGGTGGCCCATGCGGCCTCGCCGTCTTTCATCGCTTTCGAGAGCGGGCAGGTTCGCCCTCTGGCCATGTCGTCCGACGGCAGCAAACTGTTTGCCGTCAACACACCGAACAACACGCTGGAGGTCTTCAACATCACCAGCTCCGGTCTGCAGCTGTTTGCCCGTGTGCCGGTGGGCATGGAGCCGGTGGCCGTGGCCTTGCGCAACGACAACGAGGTCTGGGTGGTCAACCACTTGTCCGACAGCGTCAGCGTGGTGAGCCTGGACGGCGCGCCTCGCGTGGTGCGCACCTTGCTGGTGGGCGATGAGCCGCGTGACATCGTGTTTGCCGGCTCGCCTGCCAAGGCCTTCATCACCACCGCACACCGGGGTCAGCAGCGTTTGGAACCGTCTCTGGCCAATGTACCGGGTGCGGGTGACCCCAAGCTCACCACGCCAGGCGTGGGCCGGGCGGATGTGTGGGTGTTCAACCCGGGCAACCTGGGCAATGCGCTCGGTGGGGTGCCGCAAAGCATCCTCAGCTTCTTTGCCGACACACCGCGAGCCCTGGCCGTGAGCCCGGACCGCAACACCGTGTACGTGGCGGCCTTCAAGTCGGGTAACGAAACCTCCTCGCTCAATGAACAGCTGATCTGCGACAGCTTCGAGCTCAACACGCCTTGCACGGTCAAGGGTGTCACCATGCCGGGTGGCCGCCTCGGGCCCCAGACCAACGCGGCGGGTGCCCCGGCGCCCAAGACCGGCATGATGGTGCGGTTCAACCGTCAGTCGGGCCATTGGGAAGACGAGAAGGGCCGCAACTGGGATGCGGCCGTGTCCTTCAGCCTGCCTGACAAGGATGTGTTCGCGGTGGACGCCAACACCTTGAGCGAAAAGACGGCCTACCGGCACGTGGGCACCACCTTGTTCAACATGGCCGTCAACCCGGTGAGCGGCAAGCTGTACGTGAGCAACACCGAGGCCAACAACATGACCCGCTTCGAAGGGCCCGGCAAGTTCGGCGGCTCCACGGTACAGGGCAAGATCGCCTTGTCACGGGTTACCGTGATCGCCAGCGGTGCGGTCACACCCCGCCACCTCAACAAGCACATCGATTACAGCAAGCTGGTCAATGACCCGGGCTTTGACGCGAGCGCCAAGGATCACAGCCTGGCCACGCCGCTGGACATGGCCGTGAGCCGCGATGGCCAGACCTTGTATGTGACCGCGTTTGGCTCCAGCCGCATCGGTGTGTTCAACACCGCCGAGCTGGAGAGCGACAGCTTCAACCCGCGCACCGCCAGTGCCCGCTACATCACGGTCAGCGGTGGTGGCCCCAGCGGCATCGTGCTCGATGAAAACCGCGGTCGCCTGTACGTGATGACCCGCTTCGACAACGCGGTGAAGGTGGTCAACCTGGCCACGCGTGCCGAGGTGGCGCAGACGGCGCTGCCCAACCCCGAGCCCGCTGCCATCGTGGCTGGCCGCCCCATGTTGTACGACGCCCGTCGCTCATCGGCCAATGGCGAAGCTTCGTGCGCGAGCTGCCACATCTTCGGCGAAATGGACGACCTGGCCTGGGACCTCGGCAACCCTGATGATGTCGTCACCACCAGCCCGATCCCTGGCAAGTTCACCGACCCCTTGCAGTTCTCGATTGCCAAGCTGATCTTTGGCGTGAAGAACAAGATCAATGGCAGCGACAAGCCCACCGACTTCCACCCCATGAAGGGCCCGATGGTCACGCAGACGCTCAAGGGCATGCGGAACTCGGGGGCCATGCACTGGCGCGGTGACCGATCCAACGGCGTGTTCGGTGTCTCTGCCATGGACAGCAACCTGTCGTTCAAGAACTTTGCCGTGGCCTTTGCCGGCCTGTTGGGCAACCCGGCACCGATGAGTGAAGCCGAGATGCAGACCTTCTCCGACTTCATGCTCAATGTGCAGATGCCGCCCAACCCCATCCGCAATCTGGACAACTCCCTGACCGAGGCGCAGCAGCGTGGCCATGACTTCTACTTTGGCAGCCGCCCTTCCGATGGCTTCAAGTTCGTCATCAACGGCAAGTCGGTCACGCCCAACAACAACTGCAATGGCTGCCACACGGTGGACCCGGCGCAGGGGATGTACGGCACGGGCGGCTTTCAGAGTTTCGAAGGCATCTCGCAGATCGTGAAGGTGCCTCAGTTGCGCAACATGTACCAGAAGGTCGGGCGCTTTGGCTCGCCGGCCATTCCCTTCTCCACGGCCGATGCCACCGGCTTCCTGGGCGATCAGGTTCGGGGCTTCGGTTTCGTGCATGACGGCAGCGCCGACACGCTGGCCCACTTCTTCACGGTGCGGGTGTTCCAGCCCACCTTGAACTCGGGCTTCCCGCTGGTCAACCCGGATGCCACCCGCCGTGACGTGTCTGACTTCATGCACGCCATGGACAGCGACATGGCGCCCATCGTCGGGCAGCAGGTCACCCTGACCTCGACCAACGCGGCCGCTGTCAACGCGCGCATCGACCTGCTCATCCAGCGAGCGAAGACACCTTTCGTGTCCAAGGAGCTGGGTGGCAACGTCACGGAGTGCGATCTGGTGGCGCAGCTGGTGGAGGGCGGTACACGCCGCGGTTATGTGTATGACCTGGCCTCGGGCAGCTTCGTGGCAGGCGACGGCGCGCGCCGCAGCGACGCAGCCTTGCGTGCCCTGGCCGCCACGCCTGGCCAGGAGGTGACCTACACCTGCACCCCACCTGGCTCGGGCAAGCGCATCGCGGCCACGCTGTGATCTGCCTGACCTTTTGCCGTTGAGCTGACCTGTTTGCTCACCCGGTCCGTGTGCATCGCTGGCACGCGGGCCGGGTTTTTTGTTCGCAAGTGTTTCCGAGGGAAAAACCGGCGCTGTCGCACCTTACCCCACCATTAGGATGCGTTTGTCTTGCGCTTCCGCGCCTTGGTATCCAGGGATGAATTGACCATGCACAGCGACCAACCTGCACCTGTTTCGGCTGCCAACCGCGACCAGATCGATGCCTTGCTCGATCAGGCCTTCGCGGCCTACGAGCAGGGCCAGCCGGATCAGGCTCAGGCCCATTTCAAGGCGGTCCTGGCATTGGACCCGCGCGACTTTGATGCCCTGCACATGCTGGGTGTCATGACCATGCAAAAGCGGGCCTTGCCGCAGGCGATCGAGCTGTTCGAGCAGGCCATTGCCGCAGACCCGGAGGCTGGCATGGCCTACACGAACATGGGCATCGCCTGCTTGGAGTCGGGGCAAACGGAGAGGGCGCTGGCCTGTTTCGACAAAGCCGTGGTGCTGGAGCCCTCGGTGGAGGCCTTTTACGGGCGCGGTGCGGCGCAGCAGTCCCTGAAGCAATGGGCGGCGGCCGAAGCCAGCTTTGCCCAGGTTCTGGCTGCACAGCCGGGTAATGTGGGGGCGCTCATCAACCGCGGCCATGTCTGCCTGATGCTGCAGCGTTTCGATGAGGCGGCGGCCTGTTATGAAAAGGCCATTGCCATCGAGCCCAACCGGCCAGCGGCCTTCGCCGGGCTGGGTGACGCCTTGCTGTCCACACAGCGCTTCCCGCAGGCCTTGGCCGCTTATGACCGTTCGCTGGCCTTGAAAGCCGATCAGCCCGATCTGCTTGGTAACCGAGCCAGCGCCCTGCTCAAGCTCAAACGTCTGCCCGAGGCGATCAGCTGCTACGAACAGGCGCTCAAGCTGGCGCCGCGCCATGCCGTCATCCTGTCGAACTTCAGCGGTGCCTTGCGTGAGGCCGCGCGCCACGTCGAAGCCCTGGCCATGGCCGACCGCGCGCTGGAGGTGGAGCCTCAGCTGGGTGGCGCGCACATGAACCGCGGCAATGCCCTGCTGGATCTGGCCCGCCTCGACGAGGCCAGGCAGGCCTTTGCCATGGCGCGGCAGGCGCAGCCTGATGATGTGGAAGCGCAGTGGGCGCTGGGCTGGACCAGCTTGCTGGCCGGGGACTGGGCCACGGGCCTGCCCCTGTTCGAGGTGCGCTGGAGGAAGCAGGGTTTCTCATCCGAACCGCGAGGCTTCTCGCAGCCTTTGTGGCTGGGGGACACCGACCTGCGTGGCCGCACGATCTTGCTGCACGCCGAGCAGGGCCTGGGCGACACCCTCCAGTTCTGCCGTTACGTGCCTTTGGTCGCAGCGCTGGGCGCCAAGGTGGTGCTGGAGGTGCAGCCGCCCCTGAAGAACCTGATGCGCAGCCTGGCCGGAGGCTGTCAGGTGGTGGCCCGCGGTGAGCCCTTGCCCGCCTTCGATGTCCATTGCCCCTTGATGAGCCTGCCCCTGGCCTTCAAGAGCACGCCCAGCCATCTGCCTGCGCCAGATTCGTATCTGCACCCTGACCCGTCGCTGGTGCATGCCTTGGCCGAGCGTCTGGGGCCACGCACCCAGCCGCGTATCGGCCTGGTCTGGTCAGGCAACGCCGCGCACCGCAACGACGCCAACCGGTCCTTGCCGCTCGCCACACTGATGTCGGCCCTGCCTGCGGCCGGGGTGCAGTATTTCTGCCTGCAAAAGGACATCCGCGAGGCGGATCTGCCCACCTTGAAAGCGCGCCCGGACATCCTGCGCCTGCACGATGTGCTGGAAACCTTCGACGGCACCGCCGCCCTGGTCGAGCAGATGGACCTGGTGATCTCGGTCGACACCTCCATCGCCCATCTGGCCGGCGCATTGGGCAAGCCTTGCTGGATCCTGTTGTCGCGCGTGCCCGACTGGCGGTGGCTGATCGACCGGGCCGATTGCCCCTGGTACCCGAGGGCGCGGCTCTTCAGGCAAACCGCCTGGGGCCAATGGGATGCGCCCTTGCAGGATCTGGCCGCCGGCTTGCCTGCGAGCCTGGCTGCCATGTCTGCTTCGCGCTGAAGCTTGCCCGGATATGCGCTCATAAATTGGCGCGAATCCCATTTTCAAGCAACGGGAATTGGTGCCCAATACCAGCAGAGGATGAGCGCACCATGCCCGATTCAGCCGTTTCACAGGGGTCCGACATTGACGATGCCGAGCTGACGCTCGAGTATCTGCTGCGTCGCATGCGCTTCAAAAGCGACTTTCCGGCCCTGTCGGCCTCCGTGTCGCGCGTGCAGGCGCTGTCCGACTCCGAGAACGACAGCATGCAGGCACTGTGCGACGAGGTCCTGCAGGATGTGGCCCTGACGCAAAAGCTGCTGCGCGTCGTCAACACGGCGCATTTCCGCCGTGCCGGTACGGACCCCATCAGCACCGTGTCGCGTGCCGTGGCCCTGATCGGGGTGGGCGGCGTGCGCAACCTGGCGCTGTCCTTGATGCTGCTGGATCACATGGAAGACAAGGCCCATGCGCAGCAACTCAAGGTCGAGTTTCTTCGCACCGTGATGGCGGGCACCCTGGCCAGCGAAATGAGCCTCAACGCCAAGGAGGCCGAAGACGCCTACCTCGGCGCCTTGTTTCGCAACCTTGGGCGTCTGCTGGTGTCCTTCTACCTGCCCGATGACGCCGAACAGATTCGCGCGATGTGCGCCGGCAAGGATGGCGAAGCGCCCCTGACCGAGCGGCAGGCTGCGCAAAAGGTGCTGGGCGTCCCGCTGGACCAACTGGCCGATCGTGTGGGCGCGATGTGGGGCTTGCCCGATGGCCTGCGTGCCTGCATGGCCCCCCCTGCGCAGGACGTGCCCAAAGTGTCGCAGGCTGCCCGCCCGGAGCGCGTCTCGTGGCTGGCCAGTCTGGCCAACGAAGCGGCCGACAGCATGCTCAAGGCTGATCCCGCCGACCTGGGCGACATCCTCTCTGACCTGACCAAGACCTATGCCCGCGCGCTGGACCTGACACCGCACGCCTTGCAGGATGCCGCCAGCCGCGCCCGCAAGCGCCTGACCGAAGTGACGCAGGCCCTGAACATGTCCGTGCCCGCGCATTCACCGGCCGACAAGCTGCTGGACCGCTACTACGTGGACGCGCCCAACGCCGGCCAGACAGATGGCCCGAGTGCCAGCGACCTGGGCCTCACCACCGAAGACGGCGCACTCAAGGCCGAGATGCCGCTGCCGGAGCAGGACACGGCCAACGTCCTCACCAACGGCATCCAGGACATCACCAACACCTTGCTGGAGCCTTTCAAGCTCAATGACGTGCTGCACATGATCCTGGAGGCCATGTTGCGCGCGATGGACTGCCGCCGCGTCATCTTCTGCATGCGTGACGCCAAGACCGGCCACTTGCTGGGCCGGATGGGCATAGGCGAAGGGGTCGACACGGTCAAAGCCGCGTTCAAGATCGCGCTGACGGTGCCGGCAGGCGGCACGCCGGACTTGTTCACCGTGGTGTGCCTCAAGAACGCCGACATGCTCATTGCCGATGCGTCGGCCCCGACCATCGTGAACCGTTTGCCCAACTGGTTCCGCGACCATGTCCAGGCCCCAACCTTCCTGATGCTGCCCTTGGTCATGAAGCGCAAGGGCCATGCCGACATGGTGCTGGGCATGATCTATGCCGACAAGGGCAAGGCCAACACCCTGCAGCTCAATGAAAAAGAGCTGTCGCTGCTGCGCACGCTGCGCAACCAGGCGCTGATGGCCTTCAGGCAGACCACGGGTGCGTGAGGGCGGGGGTGGATAATGCCCCCCCATGTTCCGCATCGTTCTGGTTGAACCCGAGATTCCGCCCAACACGGGCAATGTGATCCGCCTGGCGGCCAACACCGGCTGCGAGCTGCACCTGATCGAGCCCTTGGGCTTTTCGATGGACGACAAGCTGTTGCGCCGCGCCGGGCTCGATTACCACGAGTACGCGGCGGTGCGCCGCCACGCCAGCTGGGACGATTTCATCGCCACCATGCAGCCCGACAGGGCCCGCATGTTCGCCTTCACCACGCGCGGCAGTCGGCCCTTCGGCGAGGTGCAATGGCAGCCGGGTGACTGGTTCGTGTTCGGTTGCGAGACGCGCGGCCTGGACCCGGCCTTGCGCGAGACCTTCGACACCGCCCAGCGCGTGCGCCTGCCGATGCGGCCGGATCAGCGCAGCCTGAACCTCAGCAATGCCGTGGCGGTGGCGGTGTTCGAGGCCTGGCGGCAGAACGGGTACGCGGGCGGGGCTTGAGGCCGAGCCGCCACTCGAGCCATGAGCGGAGTTGAGCACCCAGTGCCCATGGCGGGGCGCACCGAAGCGCGCTCTCAGCCCTCGGCTTTGGCTTCGCGGCGCATCAGCGCGCCAACAGCTTCGGCCGGTGTCAACCGCCCATCCAGCACGGCCACAACCGCCTCTGTGATGGGCATGGCCACGCCCAATGTCTGCGCGCGCTGCCACACCGTGGCGGCGCTGTAGACGCCTTCGGCCACGTGGCCCAGGTCATGCAGGATCTGCTGCAAGGTCTTGCCGGAGGCCAGTTGCAGGCCCACCGTGCGGTTGCGCGACAGGTTGCCGGTGGCGGTCAGCACCAGGTCACCCAGGCCCGACAGGCCCATGAAGGTGTCCGCACGGGCGCCCAGGGCCACGCCCAGGCGGGTCATTTCGGCCAGGCCACGCGTGATCAGCGCGGCGCGGGCGTTCAGCCCCAGGTTCATGCCGTCGGCGATACCGGTGGCGATGGCCAGGACGTTCTTGACGGCGCCGCCGACTTCGACACCGATCGGGTCGGTGGAGGTGTAGACGCGCAGGCTGTCGCTGTGGAAGGCCGCCACGGCCTGTTCGGCCAGGGCCTGGTCGGCGCTGGCGGCCACCAGGGCCGTGGGCTGGCCCAGTGCCACCTCGTGCGCGAAGCTCGGGCCGGACAGCACACCGCTGCGTGCATTCGGCCGCAGGGCCTGGGCGATTTCATGCCCCAGGCGACCCGTGCCTTTTTCGAAGCCCTTGCACAACCACAGCGTGGCCACGTCATCGGGCAGGCTCTGCAACATGGGCCCCAAGGCCGCCATGGGCGTGCCGATGATGATGAGCCCGCCATCGGCGCGCGCGTGCGCCACGGCCTCATCGAGGTCGTGGCTCAGTTGCAGGGCCTCAGGAAAGCTCGCCTCGGGGAGGTAGCGCGCGTTGCAGCGGCTTGAGCGCATGTCGGCGACCTGCGCGGCGTCCCTCGCCCACAGCATCACCTGCGGGTTGTGGCGCGCGGCGCTGATCGCCAGCGCTGTGCCCCAGGCCCCCGCGCCCAATACCGTGAGCTTGCGCGTGGCGAGCCCAGTCGTGGCTGCGTCGTTGGCCAATTCAGGCTTGGGGAACTTGACCGGCGGCGGCAGCTTGTTGCAGCTGCGACTCGTACATGGCCTGGAAGTTCACTTCGGTCAGGTGCACGGGCGGGAAGCCGGTGCGGTTGAGCACGTCGGCCACGGTGGCACGCAGGTAGGGATAGACGATCTGCGGGCAGGCGATCGCGATGATGGGCTGCATCTGCTCTTGCGGCACGTTGCGGATCTCGAACAGGCCGGCTTGCTTGGCTTCCACCAGGAACAGCACCTTGTCGTTGACCTTGGCGGTCACGGTGGCGGTCACGGCGACTTCGTACAGGCCGTCGGTCACGGGTTCGGCGTGCAGGTTCAGTTGCACGTCAACGTTGGGCTGACCTTGCTCCAGCAGGATCTGGGGCGCGTTGGGCAGCTCCAGCGACAGATCCTTCAGGTAGATGCGCTGAATGGAGAACGAAGGTTGGTTGGCTTGGTCAGTCATGACAGTTCCTTAAATGAGGTGAAGTAGGCCGGGGCGCTGCGGTTGGCGCAAAAAGTCCAA
>JACPOH010000191.1 GCA_016185075.1 Aquabacterium sp.
ACATGCGCTACGCTTCAGCTGACGCTTACTTCACCATCAAGGAAATCGACATCGGCATGACGGCCGACGTGGGCACCTTGCAGCGCCTGCCCAAGCTGATCGGCAACCAGGGCATCGTGCGTGAACTGGCCTACACCGGCCGCAAGGTGGATGCCGCCGAAGCACGTGAACTGGGCCTGGTCAACAAGGTGTACGAATCGCGCGAGGCCTTGCAGGCCGGCGTGCGCGAGATGGCTGCGCAGATCGCGGCCAAGTCGCCCCTGTCGATCCGTGGCACCAAGGAAATGCTGAACTACAGCCGCGATCACTCCGTGGCCGATGGCCTGAACTACATCGCCACCTGGAACGCAGCCATGCTGATGTCCAATGACCTGACGGCGGCCATGATGGCCGGCATGAGCAAGCAGACGCCGACCTTCAAGGACTGAGTCGCATGCCCCGCGTGGACGGTGCCTGGGCCCGGTTCGGGTACGCCCTGGCCACGCTGGGCCTGGGCCCCTTGCTGATCTGGCAAGGCAGGCAAGTGCGCCGCGACACGCCTCGCCTGCCTGAGCCGCCCGGTGAACGCAGTGGGCTCACGGGATGTGGCCCGTTGTTGCGCCTGCTCATCCTGGGTGATTCGTCTGCAGCCGGGGTGGGCGCGCCGCATCAACGCATGGCTCTGAGCGGCCAGTTGACGGCTGTACTGGCGCATCACCATACGCTGCAGTGGCGGCTGAGGGCCACCACGGGGCACACCCTGGGCGATGTGCTGAAGTGCGTGGCGCAAGCGCCTGTCGAGCACTTTGATGTGGTCGTGGTGGCCGTGGGTGTCAACGATGCCACGGGGCGGACGCGCATGGCAGCGTGGCGACAAGGGCTGGTCCGCCTGGTGAGCCTCATTCAGGCACGGCATGCGCCCCGTCTGATTCTGATGTCACGCCTGCCGCCCGTGCATGCCTTTCCGGCTTTGCCACAGCCCTTGCGTTGGTACCTGGGGTGGCGCAGCAAGCAGTTGAGCGCCGCCAAGATGGCGGTCCTGGCCGATCACCCCTTGTGCGAAGTCGCCGCGGTCGAGTTTCCGATCGAGCCCTCGTTCATGGCGGAAGATGGTTTTCACCCCGGGCCGCCGGCTTACACGATGTGGGCGCGGCACCTGGCCTCGCTCATTCGGCGTCGGATGCAAGTGGTGAGGGCGGATGCCCCTCACGCACGGCCAGAGGGGTGAGCCCTGTCCAGCGCCGCACGGCGCGGTGCATGGAAGAGGGCTCTGCATAGGCGGCGCGCCGCGCGATGTCCGCCAAGGGCAGGGGCGTGTCACGCAGCTCCGCCAGGACCTGCGCTCGCCTCACATCTTCGATGAGTTCCTTGAAGCTCAGGCCCTGATCGGCCAGACGCCGCTGTATCTGTCGTGCCGACAAACCCAGCTCGGCCTCGATGTCGACGGCGAGCTGTTCCAGGCGTGGCAGCTGGCCTTGCTGCAGTTGCGTGGCAATGCGCTGCATCAGCAGGGGTGTCAGCTGGTCGGGGTGCTGGCTCTGTTGCACCCATTGCTGCTGAGTCAAGGCGCTCATGAGCTGGTGCAGGCCCGCATCGGCGTGCGGGTTGGGCAGCTGCAGCCAGGCCGCAGGGACGCGTTCACCCGCATGGGCCGCGTCAAAGGTGATGGGGCAGCCCACATAGCTTTGCAAGGGCGTCGGGTCAGCGGGCGGTGGGCAGGGCAGGCGCCACTGCGCGGGCACCAGGTGCCGGCCTGATATCCAGCGGGCAAAGGCCAGCCGGGACACCATGGTCAGCGTCCACAAGGCGGTGTCACGCGGCACCTCGTTACCCACCACGAACAAGTTGCTGTCGATCCACTCGCCCGCGAGACGGTGCTCGGCCCGAACCTGGGTGCACACCAGGGCCTGGAGCCGTTCGAACAGCGCCAGGCCATCTTGCAGATGGGTGCAGCTGGTGAGCGCGTAGCCCAGTTTGCCCATGTTGGCGGGGCGAACCTGCTGCGCGATGTGCAGGCTCACGTGCGGGTCCTGGCAAATGTCTGCTGCCAGATGCAAGGCCTGGCTGAGACGGCGTGCTGGCACCCAGCGAGGGCTGTCAGCCGTGTCGCAAGCCGGCACCTGGAGTGCCTGCAACACCGGGCGGGGGTCTTTGTCCTGGGCGCGAACGTGGTCAGCGACGAGGCGAGCGTAGCTGACGTTGAAACCGATCTGCGTCATGTCTCTGCGCTGGAAGTAGGTGCCGATATTAGGGCATGAATGCGCGCCGGATTCTCCGGTCAATCCTGTGGCGTCTGCCGTCAATGACAAGACACCGAGCAGGCTGCACAGTGGCGACCATGAAGCTGTCATTCTTGCCCGTGTCTCGCCATTCCGCTGACGCCGAACCTGGTGCCCAGCCCCGTCTGCGACGCCTGCGTGACCTGCCTGGCCCGCCGCAGTGGCCCATTGTCGGCAACGCCCTGCAGGTGCAACTGAGCAAGGTGCACCAGAACGTGGAGGCCTGGGTCCAGCGCTATGGCCCCATGTTGCATGTGCGGCTGGGGGGCTTCCCCTTGCTGGTGGTGTCGGATCACGAACTCATTGCCACCCTCTTGAGAGACCGGCCCGATACATTTCGACGCCCCTCGCGCCTGCAGGAAATCATGTCCGAGATGGGTGTCCAGGATGGCGTGTTCGTGGCCGAGGGGGCACACTGGGCCAAACAACGCCGCATGGTGATGGCCAGCTTCGCACCGGGCCAGGTGCGGGCCTACCTGCCCGCGCTGCTGAAGGTGGCCGCACGTTTGCGCACACGCTTCGAGCGGGCTGCCCAGCATGGCCAGGCCATCGACCTGCAGGCCGACCTGATGCGCTTCACGGTGGATGCCATCTCGGGGCTGGCCTTTGGCATGGACGTCAACACCATCGAATCGCAAGATGACGTCATCCAGCGGCACCTGGATCAGATCTTCCCGACCATCTGGCGCCGCTCGCACGCCATCGTGCGGTACTGGAGATGGTTCAAGCTGCCCCGTGATCGTCGGCTGGACCGCAGCATGAAGGCCGTGAACCAGGCCATACGCGGCTACATCGCCGATGCGCGTGTGCGCTTGCAGGACCCGGCCAGACGCGCCTCACCGCATAACCTGCTGGAAGCCATGATCGTGGCTGCAGACGAGCCGGGCAGTGGCTTGAGCGACGACGACGTCATGGGCAATGTGTTCACCAGGCTG
>JACPOH010000131.1 GCA_016185075.1 Aquabacterium sp.
CCAATTTCGCCAGCTATGGCCTGCCGCTGACCCTGGTGTCCCAGGCCATCCTGGCTTGCATTCGGAAATTCGGCCGTACCTTGCAGGGCTCGGAAGAGGGCTTCGTGGGGGTGACCATGCAGTGCCCGCCGCCACCCAACGCCGCGCAGTTCGATGCCTTCTTTGGCGTGCCGGTGACCTTCAATGCCTCGCATGACGCCCTGATCTTCGAGCGGCGCATCCTGGATCAGCCGCTGGAAGGCGCGTTTCCTTCACTGCATGAGCAGGCGCACTTCCTGGCCGAGCAGCGCCTGGGCAAGGAGGCTCGCCGGCAGGGCGTCGCAGCGGAGATCGAAGAGTTCATCACCCGTGACCCGAGCCTGCTCGCCCTGGGGGTGGAAGACATGGCCGATCGGCTCAATTTGCACCCTCGCACCTTGCAGCGCCGCCTGAAAGACGAGGGTGACAGCTACCTGCACGTCCAGGCTCGCATGCGCCATCGTCTGGCATGCCAGTGGCTCAGGCAAGGTGAGGTCTCGATCGATGACATCAGTGCCCGCCTCGGCTTTTCCGACCGCCGGGCATTCACGGCTGCATTCAAACGCTGGGAGGGCACGACGCCCAGCGCCTGGCGAGAGCAGCAAGGCTGAGTGCGAGCAATTTTCCGTTTGACTTTCTGGAAAGTCAGATGGATGAGCAGCACGTCGAAAGAGGCCCGATTCGGGCCTCTTTTTTTGCCGACCCCGGGTAAGTGCTCGCCACAAATGGGTTACAGCTTGCATTTTGATCAAGAAAATGTCGCCGTTTCGCCCCCTCGGATGACGTGCAATATTGCCTATCCCGGCCGCTCCCCCTAGTCTGAAGTGACTCGGACGCATGTCCGGGCAGACGCAACTGACGAGTCATTGTTTGATGTTCGTTGTTGTCAGATATGTTGATGCTGGATCACAGGCTCTCTGCACTATGCTTCAATCGCTGACCACCTCATCTGTTCCGCTGCCGGCCCTGGGCAGTTGGCGCCAGGCTGCCTCGGTTTGTGGTTTCACCATTGAGCCGGTTTTTCGTGACGCTGGCATCGTGGCGAGTGACACGCAGGCGCCCATGAAGGTGCCGCCCATGAGCCTGTTCAAGGCGTTCTCGATGTGCGTGGAGCGGGCCCAAGGGCATCACTTCCCGTTCGCCCTGGGCGACTCCTTCGTGTTCGAACATTTCGCCGAGTTCGATGCCTTCATCGCGTCATGCTCCACCTTGCGCGACATGCTGGAGTTGGCGAACTGGGCGCGCGAGTTGCTGGCGCCGTGGATGGTGATCCACCTCGATGAATTTGGCTCCGAGGCCCATCTGCGCGTCGAGATGGCGGTGCCCGATCCAGACCCACGCGCCCTGTGTCATGTGCGCGAGGTGGCCTTGTCGGCCATCAATCAGCTGATCCGTCGGGCCACCAAGGGTGCGCGTTGGCTGCTGTCGGTGCGCGTGGCCAGCACGGCCCCCAGCCATCAGCAGCAGTTCTCGCAGCACTTCGGTGTGCCGGTGTTCTTTGGCGAGACGGCCGATGCCCTCGTGATGGACCGCCGCTGGCTGGACATGCCACTCAACGCGTTCGTGCCGGAAGCGCACAGCCAGGCCCGCATGATGATCGAGCGCCGCATGACGCGCGAGGTGGGCGAGCGCCGCCTGGTCGACGAGGTGCGCTGGGCACTGGAGCGCCGGCCTGAGCTGCTGCGTGACGGCCTGGAGGCCACGGCTGCCGCCTTGTCGCTGCATCCTCGTACCCTGCAACGCAGGCTGCAGGCCGAGGGCATCAAGTACGTGGACATCCAGTCGCAGGCCAAATGCCAGCGTGCCCAGACCATGCTCAAACGGCGGGCCATCAGCATGGAGTCCATCAGCATGGAACTGGGGTTCTCGGATCGGCGCGCCTTCACCTTCGCCTTCAAGCGCTGGACGGGCCTGTCTCCCAGTGCCTACCGCGATCAACTGGGGCAGATCAGCCGTTGAGCCCGCGCATGATGGGCAGAGAACGTTCAGATCTCCAAGGCCGGCACGTCGTGTTGGGCCTGACGGGCGGCATCGCCTGCTACAAGTCCGCCGAACTGGTGCGCCTGTTGACCAAGGCTGGCGCCACGGTTCAGGTTGTCATGACCGAAGCAGCCGAGGCCTTCATCACGCCGGTCACCATGCAGGCCTTGTCAGGCCGGTCGGTGGTCACCAGCCAGTGGGATGCCCGCGAGCCCAACAACATGGCCCACATCAACCTGAGCCGTGGAGCGGACGCCGTGCTGGTGGCGCCTGCCAGCGCCGACTTCATCGCCAAGCTGGCACAAGGTCGGGCAGACGAGCTGCTCAGCCTGCTTTGCCTGGCCCGTCCGCGTGAAACTTGCCCCTTGCTGGTGGCACCCGCCATGAACCGCGAGATGTGGTCGCACCCGGCGACGCAGCGCAATGTGGCCACGTTAGAGCAGGACGGCACACGCATCCTGGGCCCCGGTTGCGGGGATCAGGCTTGTGGCGAAGTGGGGGATGGCCGCATGCTGGAGCCCGCCGAGTTGCTCGAAGAACTGGTCGCCTTTTTCCAGCCCAAGGTGCTGGCCGGGCGCCGCCTGCTGATCACGGCGGGGCCCACCTTCGAGCCCATCGACCCGGTTCGCGGCATCACCAACCACTCCAGCGGCAAGATGGTGCACCTGGCGACGCCCCGTGGCGTCAAGCGCCAGAACGTGATGACGGCCGCCCAGATGTATGAGGCCGTGGTGCCATCGGCAGCCGATCATGATGTGTTCATTGCCACGGCTGCCGTCGCCGATTGGCGTCCGGCGAACCTGAGCGAGCACAAGATCAAGAAAGAAGGGAAGAAGGTCGCGCCGACGTTCGAGCTGACCGAGAACCCCGACATCCTGGCTGCGGTGGCCGCCTTGCCCAAGCCACCCTATTGCGTCGGCTTCGCGGCTGAAAGCGAGAACCTCCTGGCGCACGCGCGCTCCAAGCTGCTGCGCAAGCGCATCCCGCTGATCATCGGGAACCTCGGGCCGGCCACTTTTGGCCGCGACGACAACGCCTTGCTGGTGGTGGATGCGCAGTCAGAGCACGCTTTGCCCGCCGATGGCCGCCCCACCGACAAACTCACCCTGGCTCGCGCCCTGATGCAGGAGCTGGCCCATCGTCTTCAAGCCGTTCAAGCATGACCACCGTTGATATCCGCGTTCTCGATCCCCGCATGTCTGACAGCCTGCCGGCGTATGCCACGCCGGGTAGTGCAGGCCTTGACCTGCGTGCCTGCCTGGATGCACCGCTCGTGCTGGAGCCTGGGCAAGCTCAGTTTATCCCCACAGGCCTGGCGATGCACCTGGGGGACCCTGGCCTGGCCGCCATGATCCTGCCGCGTTCGGGGCTGGGCCACAAGCACGGCATCGTGCTGGGTAACCTGGTGGGCTTGATCGATTCAGACTACCAAGGGCCACTCATGGTCAGCTGCTGGAACCGCAGCGACACCGTGTTCACCATCCAGCCGATGGAGCGGATCGCGCAACTCGTGATCGTGCCGGTGGTGCAGGCGCAGTTCCGTCAGGTTGACAGCTTTGAAACTTCCCACCGAGGGGAGGGCGGTTTCGGGTCCACCGGCCGCGCCTGAATCGCCGCGCCTGAATCGGTTTTGCGCGCGCCGCCGTGCTTCTGCTCAGTGCAGGGTCTCGTCGGGTGGCGCAGCCTGCATCAGGCTGAACGGTGACTCGGAAACCGAGCCTTGCTCGACTTCCTCTTCGGTGGCCGGGCGCACGCCACAGACCTTCAAGTCGAGGCGCAGCGCCAGGCCGGCCAGCGGGTGGTTGCCATCCAGGACCACATGGGTGTCATACACCTCGGTGACCGTGTAGATGGCGTCCTGCGGCAGGTCGGGCGTGACCGAGCCCTCTGGTGGCCCCTCGAACTGCATGCCTTCCGACACCTCCGCTGGGAAAATGTCGCGCGCTTCAAAAAACACCAGGTCGGCGTCGTAATCGCCAAAGGCCTGCTCGGGTTCGAGATACAGATTGGTTTCGAAGCCTTCGCTCTGGCCCTGCAGCGTTTCTTCCACTTTGGGCAACAGGTCTTCGCCGCCCAGCAGGAACTCCATCGGCGCGGTCAGCTCGTCAATCAATTGGCCCTGGGCATCTTCCAGACGCCACATCAGGCTCACAACGCAAGGTGAGGTAATGATCATGCCCGGATCATCTCATGCCCGCACGGCGTTGAGCCTGATCAGGGTGGTCTTGACGCCGTTGGCCGCACAATGACGTCATGAAAGCCTCCAAGACACAAGCACCCTCCTTGCCGCTGGACATTGATCAGGTCACCCCATTGCTTGGGGGCATGTCGCCAGCCACCTTCATGCGCCAGTACTGGCAGAAAAAGCCGCTGCTGATCCGTCAGGCGATGCCGGGCGTGAAGCCGCCCATCGAGCGCAGCCAATTGTTTGCCCTGGCCGAGAGTGACGAGGTGGAGTCTCGCCTGATCGTGCAGACCTCCGGCGAGGGTGGCAAGGCGAAGAAGTCCAAAAAGGCGGATGCCGGCTGGCGTCTGTCGCACGGGCCGCTCAGCCGCCGGAGCCTGCCGCCCATGAGCCAGCCCGGCTGGACCTTGCTGGTGCAGGGCCTGGATCTGCATGTGCCCGCGGCCTACGAGCTCTTGCAGCAGTTCCGCTTTGTGCCGGACGCGCGCCTGGACGACCTGATGATTTCCTACGCCACGGACGGTGGTGGCGTAGGCCCCCACTTCGATTCGTATGACGTGTTCTTGTTGCAGGTGCATGGGCAGCGCCGTTGGCGCATCGGGCGTTTGAGCGACCCGACGCTGCAGGCTGACGTGCCACTGAAGATTCTCACCAACTTCGTCCCTGAGGAAGAGTGGGTGCTGGAGCCGGGCGACATGCTGTACCTGCCGCCCAAGTGGGCACACGATGGCATTGCGCAAGGCGAGTGCATGACCTGCTCCATTGGCTTCCGTGTGCCTGAAGAAACAGAGCTGGCGCGCGAGGTGCTGGTGCGCCTGGTCGAGGCGCTGGATTGCGCCGAACAGCCCCGGCTGTACCAGGATCCCCGACAGCCTGCGACGGCCACGCCTGGCCTGATCCCTGAGGACTTGCAGGTTTTTGCCGCGAAGGCCGTCGCCAAGGCCTTGAAGGACCCGGCTGCCTTGCGTTCGGCGCTCGGCGAGGTGTTGACGGAGCCCAAGCCCCGGGTCTGGTTCCATGCCGGCGAGCCCTTGCCGCCCGCTGTGGGGGTTCGACTCGATCCACGTACCCGCATGGTTTACGATGAAAAACGGGTGTTCGCCAACGGCGAGTCCTGGGTGGCGGCGGGTAAGGACGCGCGCCACTTGCGCTTGTTGGCCGACCGGCGTCAGTTGTCAGCCGCAGAGCTTGCCAAGGCCAGCCCGGCCTTGCGCGAGTTGCTGGACCAGTGGGCAGAGGACGGTTGGTTGCACCCCTTGCCTTGAAAGAAAGAGGTTGTCGCCATGGATCAGATTTCTGTGACAGAAGCGGGCGCGGAGGAGTCCGGGCAGATCAGCAGCTGGCGGGATTTCCAGGACCGCTTTCGTGCCGCCATGGCCATGGCCGCCACCCTGGCGTCTGATCTCACCATGGTGGACAGTTTGCGCCTGAACGAGCCCCTCCACGGCACTGGCGTGTGGACGCGCGATAAAGGGGTTTTGCGGACGTGGCTCGGTGAGATTGATGTAAATTTGCAACGCTCTCACGAGGCGTTGCCTCCCACGACCCTGGGGCTATAGGGAATAGCCTTATGCGACGTATAATCGTTGGCTGAATGTGGAGCAACGCCAGTTGCGATGCATCCTTTGCCCTTGTCTCGTATCCCTATGGGACTGTGGGCTCTGCACATAGTTCCAAGACCACGGTTTTATTGACACTCCTTTTGAGGACACAAGCATGAAAAAGTCGCTCCTGCTGGCTTCGCTGATCGCTGCTATGGCTCTGACCGCTTGCGGCAAAAAAGAAGAAGCTCCTGCTGCTGCTGAAGCCGCTTCCGCTGCTTCCGAAGTCGCATCTGCCGCTTCTGAAGCTGCTCCCGCTGCTCCGGCCGCTTCTGAAGCCGCTTCGGCCGCTACGGAAGCCGCTTCTGCTGCTGCCAGCGCTGCCTCGAACTAATCTCAGTTCGATGGTACAAAAAGCCGCTCTTCGGAGCGGCTTTTTTTCGTCCGTATTTGGCGTAAACACGGGCGTGTCAGTGGGGGGGGCGCAGAACCGGCGAAAAAAATCCCGGCGGGTCACGCCGGGATGTTGATGCATGCGCAGCGGCTATCAGCTCAGTTCATCCAGCAGCTGTTTGGCAATGCGCTTGGCCGTGTTTGAGCTGGTGGGCTGGCCGTTGTCCTTCAGCACGCTCACCTGGCTGCTCTTGCCTTGGCCCTGTACCTGGACGCGGTAACGGCTCAGGCCATCCTGGCCGTGTCGTAGTCTGCGTCGACGGTCAGGGACAAGCCATCTGCGTTCAGTCGGGCCTGGCTCGCGACGGCTGCGGGGGCGGCAGGCTTGTCGACCTTGGCTGTGGCGGCGACCTCCTTCGGGGCGCCGAGCTTGAGCATCAGGCGAGACAGCATTTCGGCCTCAAGGCCAGGATCGCTTGGGCGAGTGCGCCAGGTCGTGCGGTCCTTGCGGGCGTCTTCGTACTCCTCCACCAGGCCCTTGTGGCTGATGTAGATCTCGCTGCCTTTGGCGGTTCGCTCAATGCGTGTGCGGTACTGGTCGCGCTCGCCGGTGTCATGGAGCATGTCGAACACGCGGCCCAACGCTTTGCGCACCGTGCCATCCTGCGGCACCTTGGCGCGGTTTTCGGACCAGTTGGTTTCCATCAGGCCCACGTCGGGCTGATCAGTGGTCAGCTCGAAACCCATGTCGGCCCAGAAGCCGCGAACCTGGCCCCAGATCTGCTCGGGCGGCAGGTTGACGGCCAGCCAGCGCATCTGTCCCTGACGCTCCAGGGTCACGCCGTTGCCCTTCTGGGGGGCGACGCTGCCGACGCCTGAGTCGGATTTGCTGTTGTCGGCTGCACGTTGCAGGCTCGAGGCGCTCACTACGGAAGCGGGCGCCTGACCAAAGCGTGTCTGGCCGGGCAGCTGGCTCAGGTCAGGCGGCACATCAAGGCGAACCGTCTGTGTGCCGCTGGTGCGGTAGTCGACCTTGTCGCCCGCCAGCGTGTCACTGATGGAGGAGCAGCCGGAGGTGACGAGCGTGGAGGCCAGCGCTGCACTCAGAACGAGGGTGGTCTGGTGACGTTGTTTGATCGACATGGGTAATGAGGTTCTGCTGGCGGCGTGAGCCGTTTGCTGTGTCGGAGGAGCCTGTTGGGTGTCAGAACGGTGTCAGAGCACGCCGGCGTCCCGCAGGGCGGCCTCTACCACCGTCTGGGCGGATTCGCTCAGCGGTGTCAGTGGCAGGCGCAGCGTACCACCAACCTTGCCCATGCGCGCCAGGGCCCACTTCACGGGAATCGGGTTGGGCTCGACGAACAGCTGCTTGTGCAGTGGCAGCAGCTTCATGTGCAACTCGACGCGTCTTGGCGTCCTGGGCCATGGCGGCCTTGCACAGATCGGCCATGCCACGCGGTGCGACGTTGGCTGTCACGCTGATGTTGCCGTGCCCGCCCAGCAGCATCAGGGCCACGGCGGTGGGGTCGTCGCCAGAGTAGATCGAGAAGCCCTTGGGGGCCTGCTTGATCAGCCAGGCGGCACGCTCGAGGTTACCGGTGGCTTCCTTGACGCCGATCACGCCGGGCAACTGGGCCAGACGCAGGGTGGTTTCGGGCAGCATGTCGGCCACGGTGCGGCCGGGCACGTTGTAGAGCACCACCGGGATGTCCACGGCCTCGACGATGGCCTTGAAGTGCTGGTAGATGCCTTCCTGGGTCGGCTTGTTGTAGTACGGCACGACCTGCAAGGTGCAGTCGGCGCCGACCTTTTTGGCGTACTCGCTCAGCTCGATGGCTTCCTGCGTGGAATTGGCGCCGGCACCAGCCATGATGGGCACGCGCCCGGCAGCCTGCTCTACGGCCACGCGGATGATTTCGCGGTGCTCTTCGACGTTCACCGTGGGGGACTCGCCGGTGGTACCCACCACGCCGATGCAGTTGGTGCCTTCGGCGATGTGCCAGTCAATCAATTTGCGCAGCGTGTCGTAATCGACGCTGCCGTCTGCATGCATGGGCGTGACCAACGCAACGATGCTGCCAAAAATTGGTTTCATGCTGATTCCTTTGATCCCGAGATTCTACTGGCCATGACACCTGCCTTGATCCCGGTGGGCGTTCAGTGAATGCCCCAGATGTGGCCAGGGGTGGTCGCGCCGCCACGGTGGGGCGTCCGATGGGTCACCCTTCAGGGCGTGCACCCTGTCTTGAGGGTTTGCCTGTGCGTGATGGCCACGCATGTGGACCTGTCAGAAGCAACGCCAGATGCGGGTGGCCAGGTCAAAGGCCAGTTCCGGGCGCCAATACAGGCAGAAGACTCCGCCCAAGGCCAACAACAAGGCGACAGTCAGCCCAATCTGTCGCCATCGAATGCGTCGTTTCATGCCGTGAGCACCTTTCGGCTTGACGGTGTGCGCTGTTCCTGGATCGGCAGATTGACGGCGGCTGCCAGCAGACCCAGCGCGATGGCCAACCACCAGACGGTCTGGTAGCTGCCAGTGAGGTCATATAGACGGCCGGCCAACCAGACGCCCAAGAAGGAGCCAATCTGGTGCGAGAAGAACACGACGCCGCCCAGCATGGAGAGATGACGCACGCCCAGCATTTGCGCGACGATGGCATTGGTGGGGGGCACCGTTGACAGCCAGAGCGCACCCATTGCAGCCGCAAACAGGGCCACGCTCCAGGTGGTCAGTGGCGCGACAGGGCCGTGGTGGCGGCCTGGGGTGGGAGCTGATGGTCTCTCAGGTAGCTGGGCAGGTGCACACCGATGAAAGCGAGCTGGAAGCCGCACACGAAGTAGCCGGCCGTCAGCAGCAGGTAGTCGCGGTGCTGCAGGGCTTGCGCCAGCGCCTCCCTGGCGTTGAGCGCGGGGAGGCCGGTGGCACCGGCTTGTGCCGTGCCGGGCGAGGCGGTGAAACGGGTTTCCCGCAATCCGAAAGCCAGCGGCCCGATGGCCAGCGCCGTGGCCGCGAGTACCAGCAAGGCCGAAGACCAGTCCATGCTGTGCAGCAGGAGACTGGCCACGGGCACCATGAGAAACTGGCCGAAGGAGCCTGCTGCTGCCGTGACACCCATGGCAGATGAACGCTGTTCGACCGTGACGTTGCGGCCCACCACGCCAAAGATCACCGTGTAGGTGCTGCAGGCCTGAGCCAGCCCGATGAGCACGCCGGTTGTCAGGATGAAGGCGCCATGGTGACTGGCCGTGGCCATGCCGACCAGGCCCAGCGCGTAGAGCAGGGCACCGGCCCACAGCACCTTGAAGGCCCCGCTGCGGTCGGCCCACCAGCCCACCACCGGGCCAGACGCCCCCCAGACCAGGTTCTGGATGGCCATGGCCATCGAGTAATCCTCCCGCGTCCAGCCATGGGCCATGGTGATGGGCTGCAGCCACAGGCCAAAGCTGTGCCGGATGCCCATCGACATGGTCACGATCAGCGCGCCGCACAAAAGCAATTGCCCCATCGGGATGGGGCGATGAGGAGACGCCAACTGAGTCATGTCGGTTTCAACGGTGGGGGAAAGGAGCGCACACCCAAGCATGCCCCCAACTGGATCCCAGCAACCACCGCGGATCCGGCTTCGCCGGTCCGCTGGTGGTGCCCCCTTGAGGGGGCGCGCGCAGCGCGTAGGGGGTGGGCTAGACCTGCATGTTCATGATATCCGTGTACGCCTGTACCAGCTTGTTGCGTACCTGGACAGCAGATTGGAAGCCCAGTTGGGCTTTCTGCATGGCGACCATGGTTTCTTCCAGACTCACGGTAGGGTTATCGAACTGAACCTCGCGTTGCATGGTCGCGGCCGTGGCTTGCGACTTGCTGATGGCGTTCAGCGCGCTGCTGAAGCTGGTCTGGAAGCTGGGTTTCTCGATACCGGATGCCTGACCGGTGGCTTCGGCGCGGGTCTTGGCCTCCACCCGCCGGGCGACGTCGGCCATGCCGGCCCGGGCGGCGGCTTGCGCGAAATCGAAGGGCTTGAGTTTCAGGTCCATGATGCCGATAAGTCCTGACAGGGCGTGATCCAGTTCACCACAAACCGGACTCTACGCATCCTTTGGCGGCGCCATGCCTGAAAGAGGGCTGCATTTGGCTGGCTGTTTCCGGCACTTTTACCCGGCCGGACTCCGAATAATGAGGTCGTTAC
>JACPOH010000132.1 GCA_016185075.1 Aquabacterium sp.
GAAGTGGTGAGCGTGGAAGACCTGGGCGGTGGTGATGTGCACACGCGCCTGTCTGGCGTGGCCGACCACCTGGCGCGCGACGACGCGCATGCGCTGGCCCTGGCACGCCAATGCGTGGCGCGTCTGAACTGGCGCAAGGCGCCGGACATCGCGCTGATCGAGCCGCGCGCACCGCTGTACGACGAGGCTGAACTCAACGGCATCATCCCCACCGACACACGCAAGCCCTTTGATGTGCGCGAGGTGATCGCTCGCCTGGTCGACGCCTCCGAGTTCGACGAGTTCAAGTCCCGCTACGGCAGCACCCTGGTCTGCGGCTTTGCCCACATCGAAGGCATGCCCGTGGGCATCGTGGCCAACAACGGCATCCTGTTCTCGGAGAGTGCCAACAAGGGCGCGCACTTCATCGAGCTGTGCTGCCAGCGCAAGATCCCGCTGCTCTTCCTGCAGAACATCACCGGCTTCATGGTGGGCCGCAAGTACGAGAACGAAGGCATTGCACGCGCGGGCGCCAAGATGGTGACGGCCGTGTCGTGCGCGCAGGTGCCCAAGTTCACCGTGATCATCGGCGGCTCGTTTGGCGCCGGCAACTACGGCATGTGCGGCCGCGCCTACAACCCACGCTTTTTGTGGATGTGGCCGAACGCGCGCATCAGCGTGATGGGCGGCGAGCAGGCTGCCAGCGTGCTGGCCACGGTCAAGCGCGATGGCATCGAAGCCAAGGGCGGCACCTGGAGCGCCGACGAAGAGGCCGCGTTCAAGGCCCCCATCCGCGAACAGTACGAAGCCCAGGGCCACCCGTATTACGCCTCTGCCCGCCTGTGGGACGACGGTGTGATCCGCCCCACCGACACCCGCCGCGTGCTGGCCCTGGCCATGAGCGCGAGCCTGAACGCACCGATTGGCGACACGCGCTATGGCGTGTTCCGCATGTGAGGAGCAAGCCCATGTCCCGCCTGGATATCCAGCATGAAGGGCACGTCTGCCACGTGTACCTGAACCGGCCTGAGCTGCGCAACGCTTTTGATGCCGACACCATTGCCGACTTGACGCACACCTTCAGCGAACTGGCCAGCGACAAGGGCTTGCGTGCCATCGTGCTGGGTGCGCATGGCAAGGCCTTCTGCGCGGGCGCCGATCTGAACTGGATGCGCGCCATGGCCGACTACACCTGGGCCGAGAACCACGCCGATGGCGGGCGTCTGGCGCAGATGCTGTGGACCATTGCCAGCAGCCCGGTGCCCGTGATTGCCAAGGTGCAAGGCGACTGTTATGGCGGCGGCGTGGGCCTCGTGGCTTGCTGCGATGTGGTCGTGGCAGCCGAGCAGGTGGGCTTCTGCCTGTCCGAAGCCAAGCTGGGGCTGAGCCCGGCCACCATCAGCCCGTATGTGATCAAGGCGCTGGGCGAGCGCGCGGCCCGGCGCTACTTCGTGACGGCCGAGCGCTTCACCGCTGCGCGTGCGCAGGCCCTGGGCCTGGTGCACGAAGTGTGCGCGGCCGATGACCTGCACGAAGCCACGCAGCAGGTGGTGCACAGCATCACCCACAACGGCCCGGCCGCCGTGCGGGCCTGCAAGCAACTGGTCAAGGACGTCGCCGGCCAGCCCTTGAATGAGGCTTTGCGTGACATGACTGCACGCCGTATCGCCGACATCCGTGCCAGCGATGAAGGCCGCGAAGGCCTGCAGGCCTTCCTGCAAAAGCGCGCGCCAGCCTGGCTGGCCGATGC